>NZ_MVOM01000033.1:0-43843 GCF_002018895.1 Acinetobacter sp. MF4640
TTCTTGACTCAAGCATTAATGCAGTACGATCTTCAAAGTTAAGATGATGGTATGACAATTTTATATACTCCATAAACCCTTTAAATTAATTAGGTGGTTTATGTCGCACTTCAAGTTTTACTCTGCCATGTATTTATTGATATATTCATTTCGAATATTCACACGTTCATCTACATCTGCTTTTTGCATGCGTACACGTAAATCACGTCGTTCTTGGGTGCTCATCTGTTGCCAAGTGTCACGCATTTTTTGCTTTTCTTGCTCAGGTAACTGAGTAAACCAGTCCATACGTTGTTGCAGGGCTGCACTTTGTGCATCGGGCAGTTCTTTAAGGGATTGGTAACGTTGAATCAACGCACGCTGTTCTTCTTCAGACAATGATTCCCATGTTTCAGACACTTGAGTATCTGCATCTTTGGAAAAAATCCAAAAACGATCAAAACCTGCAAAACTGGTTTGTAAAAAACCTAGCGTGCAAAGTGCGAAAGCGACACGTTTAGCTGCCATGTGGAACAGTGTCCTCACCTAAAACCAATAACATTTCTAAATCTTCAACCATTTGAGGTGAAAGTTTAGGAGTCGAAACCACTTGGTTATGTGGTTTTTCATCAAGGGTTACAGAGTTCGGAAGTACGACAAAGCCAGTAATAGCCGCAGCTAAAGCAAAACCAGACATTTTCCAAAGGCCATAACGTGAGGACTTTTGATCTTGAATGTCATCAAGAACATGTTGCATCACCACAGGTTTGTTTTTGTGATGTTGCGCGAGCCCATCAAGTTTGGAGGTTACTTGCTTTAAGAAATCATCTTTCATTCGGATGATCCTCCTAGATGTGGATTCAAATGTGCGAGAGCATTGCGTAAGCCTTGAATCGCACGGTGGTAATGAGTTTTAACACTGCCTTCAGAGCAATTCATGATTTGCGCAGTGGTTGCAGTATCAAAACCTTCCCATGCACGTAACATAAATGCTTGCTGCTGACGAACAGGAAGACCCGCAATGGCTTCTTGAATTTCATCCGCAGTGACAGCTTGACTTAAAAAGTCTGAAGGATTCAGCGCTCTTTCATCGACCACCTCATTGACTTCAAAATCGTCATCATCAAGACTGACTTTTTTGAAGAAAGAAAACGGTTGTGCTCGACGTGCTTCTTTACGACGCCAATCCTGTAATTTGTTGGTTAGAATAGTATAGAACAGGGGATACCATTCTTCCGTAGATCGATCGGAATAAGATTTGTGTAATGAAATAAAAGCTTCTTGCACCAAATCCATGGCGATACCTTGCTGGTTTTGGGTGGCACTTTCCATCATTACTAACGCACGACCAGTCACTTCTTGCATGAAGTTTTTTAGGCGAGACTCGGTTGTACTCTTAAGAGTACTAGAATCTTGAGTTTTAGACTGTTTGGGTGCTAAATCCATAGAGATGGAAAATCCTGTCATCGGATACCCACCATTATTTCCTCGATCATGTACCTATAACGTTGGAAATAATGGTTTGGTTGACAACACAAGTAATTATTTTTTCTAGTGTAATCTATTTTTTCTGCTAAGCCGACTTTAGTTAATATAACTTAACGATTTTAAAGTCGTTGTCGTACCATTTCAAAAAAGCAGATTGAACCCGCAATAGCGACATTGAGAGATTCTTGGCCACCGGGCTGTGGGATGCTCAGTGCTTGAGCATGTGCTAAAGCAAAGTCAGAAACTCCTTGGCCTTCATTGCCTAAGATCCAGACACAAGCTTGTGTTAAATCTTTTTGATATAAACTTTCAGCCTGATGTGAGCTGGTTACATACACTGGAATTTCAAAGCGTTCGAGTACATCTTCGATGGCAACGTTTTCATAGGTGTTGAGTGAGAAGTGTGCACCCATGCCTGCGCGTAATACACGTGGTGACCAAAGTGCAGCAGAACCTTTGGTACAAATAACTTGCTTAATACCTGCTGCTGCTGCAGAACGGAGTAGTGTACCTACATTGCCTGGATCTTGAATGTTTTCCAAAATCAAGGTATCCAAGCTAAAGTCTACACTTTGGCTTGAGCTTGGTAAGTCTACAACTGCCAAGAAAGGCAAAGTGGTCCCCAATGTGCTTAAGTCACGATATAGGCTTTCAGCAATGACAAAAACAGCACCTTCATATTCATCTAGAATATCGCAAATATCAGGGTGTTCGAGTGCATTTTCAGTGGTGAAAATAGAATTGAGTTTCTTCTTTTTTTCAACCCAAGCTAAGCCTAAGTGTGTCCCTTCAAGCACAGTTTGACCTTGCTTTTTACGGTAGCTACTTTGCTCTATTAAACCGCGGAGATGTTTAATCTTTGGGTTGTCTTTTGATTCAAGGAAAATAATCGACATGGAGGAGACTCATGCGCATAACGCTTCAGATGGCTATGCGCATTTAAAAAAATTAGTTGTGGTAGCCGGTCACTAAATCGACTTCGTTTTTAGAGCCAATAATCACAGGGACACGTTGGTGTAGGTCAGTTGGTTCGATGTCTAAAATACGAACGCGACCCGTTGTTGATGCACCGCCAGCTTGTTCAATTAGCATACTCATAGGGTTTGCTTCATACATTAAACGTAGGCGACCTGCTTTTTTCGGATCTTTGAGGTCGTATGGATACATGAAAATCCCGCTACGGCAAAGAATACGGTGAATGTCGCCCACCATACAAGCCACCCAACGCATATTGAAGTCTTTCTCACGTGGACCTGTTTTACCTGCGAGAAGTTCTTCAATATAACGTTTTACTGGGTTTTCCCAGTGGCGTTGGTTTGATGAGTTAATGGCATATTCTTTGGTATCTGCTGCCACTTGAATATTTTCAGAGGTGAGCAAGAATTGTTGAGTTTCTGGGTCAAAGGTAAAGAATACTGTGCCTGCACCGACTGTTAATGCCAACATGGTTGATGGGCCATAAAGCACATAACCTGCAGCAACTTGCTGGTTGCCTGCTTGCATAAAGTCTTCAGCTTGTGTCACTGCATTTTTTGCAGGCAAGATTGAGAAAATAGTACCCACACACATATTGATGTCGATGTTGCTTGAACCATCAAGAGGGTCAAATAAAACTAAATATTTGCCATTTTCTTGAGCTGGTGTGAATTCATCCAATTCTTCAGACGCTAAACCACCAACTTGTGGGTGGATTTTTAGAGCATCAATCAAATAATCATTTGAAATCACATCTAATTTTTTCTGTTCTTCACCTTGCACGTTTTCATGCTGCGCGCTACCTAAAACACCTGCTAAAGCACCTTTTTGTAAAGCTTGATCGATGGTTTGGCAAGTGGCAGCAATGGTGCTAATCACTTGTGCCAATTCAGGCGTAAGATTTCCCGTTTGTTGTTGTAAAAATTGGGACAGATTGAGATATGACATAAGGGGGAGGACTCCACTAAAACTTGAATACGTAACAAAATCAACATTGCGCTATATTTTAGTCGAGAACGAGACAAAAGAACAATTAAACTCGACTATTTGCTGCGATTTTACCCTTGCAAGTCTTGTGGAAAGTGCTATGTTGATGGAAGGAATATCAGGTAAAAATAGGAGCACAACAATGACAACGCAAAAATTTGATGCGACTCCAACGCCGAGCGAAGGGATTAACTTAGATGATATTTCAGACGATAGCGTGAAAAAAGCGTGGCAAGACTACGAAGCAAAAGCTGAGTATAAAAAGTTCAATAAACATGACATGATTGAATCTATGCAACATGCTGAAGAATCTGATGAAAATCCCAAGCCTGAACAAGTTTAAGTCATAAAAAAGCGCTCATCGAAAGGAGCGCTTTTTTTATTTCAGTTGTGATACCAGCATTATTTTAAAAGTGGTGGTACTGCTTCGTAGTTAATTTCTACGCGACGGTTTTCTTTCCATGCATTTTCGTCATGGCCTGCATTGATTGGCATTTCTTTACCATAACTAACGGCTTCAAGTTGGTTTGGACTCACACCTGTGGTGATTAAGAAACTTTCAACCGCCTTGGCACGGCGCTCACCCAATGCCATATTGTATTCACGTGTACCGCGCTCATCGGTATGACCTGTTAACGCCACACGCGAATTTGCATTTGCCATTAAGAACTGCGCATGAGCTTGTAGCGTTTGGTAATCATCATTGCTGAGGTCGCTACTGTCATAGTCAAAATGCACAACGCGTTTTGCTAAAAATGCTTTGTTGGCTTCAGTTACGCCTTTTGCCGATGCACCTGCAAGATTTTGTGCATTTAAAGCAGCATCTTCACTTAGACCTTGAGTATTGACTGTGGTTGAACCATTTGGGTTTTGACCCGCTTCAATTGTCGCAGCGGGTTTGCGGCTCGCACATCCTGTAACTACAAGAGCAGTCGCTAAGATTGGAAGGGCTAAAAGTTTGATCGATTTCATTCTTCATCTCCATGAAAATTGATGATTATTAAATGACTAGTCATTAAAAAAGTTATTTGGGTGCCCAAGCGGGTTCACGGACTTCACCTTGTTCACTTGGTAAATTCATACGGAAACGGCCATCCAGTGACATGATCGATAACAAACCACGTGAACCTTCACGCGTTGCATAGACCACCATCTGCCCATTTGGGGAAAAACTTGGTGACTCATCCAAACTGGTTGGCGTTAAAATATTTGTAACACTTGAGTTTAAATCTTGAATAGCGACTTTATAGTTACTACCGCTTGGGCGGTGGACCAGTGCCAGCTTTTTGCCATCGGCACTGAGCGTACCACGTGCATTGAATGCGCCACGGAAGGTCAGGCGGTTATAACTGCTATTTGCCAAGTCATAACGGTAAATTTGTGCAGAACCACCCCGGTCAGAAGTAAAGATAAATGACTTACCATCTGGTGCATAACGTGCTTCAGTATCAATAGCACTGTCATTGGTCATACGTTGCAGTTGACGGGTTTCCAAGTTCATTTGGTAAATTTCTGGGTTGCCATGCATAGAAGCGGTGAACAACATACTTTTCCCATCTGGAGAGAAGCTTGGTGCGCCATTTAGACCACGGAAGCTAGCAAGCTTTTCACGCGCACCTGTCGAAAGGTCTTGGACATAAATTGCAGGGCGTTTGGTTTCAAATGAAACATAAGCAATTTTCTTGGCATCTGGTGTCCAAGCAGGCGATAAAATTGGATCGCGTGACGTTAAAATTGTACGTGGTTGCTCACCATCAGTATCCGCGATTTGTAGTGTATAGCGTTGTTCCGGTGTAGCTGGATTACGTAGCACATAAGCAATACGACCGCTAAAGTCTCCTGGAATACCAGTTAATGCTTGATAAATGGCATCACTAATCATGTGTGCAGCAGAACGAACGCGTGATGCTGGAACAGTTAATAATTCATTTAAAAGATATTGTTGTTTTTGGACATCATACAGTTGGTAATGAACCTCGTAGCTACCATTTTCAGTGGTTTTTACTGTTCCTGTAACGACATATGGAACACCTGCAGCCTGCCAGTTGGCTGCGTTCGGATTATTCATGCTGGCGGTTGCAGGTAAATTTTTTGAAGCGCTGGTAAATTTCCCTGAGCGGTTTAAATCCGTTTCAATAATGGGATAGAGGCTACTGTCATTGCTAAAAGGTACGATTGCAATTTTAGGCGCTTCTTCAGGTGCTTTTGCAATTTCTAAATGAAGCTGAGCATGCGCTTGAGTCACTAAGACTGGGCTGAAAGCAGTTAAAATGGCTAGGCTAAGAAGGTGTTTACGCGTCATTTCCATCATTCGTTATTTACTCAAACAAACGGCTTTTATTGTGGGTTTAATTGTTCTACATAATGGCATGATTTTCTAATATTAAAAGCATGAAATTATGACTGATCTGTTATAACACTGTGAAAAATGAGTAAGAATTAAGTCGTTGAAGCGTAAATGCAAAAACGCATAGGTAGATATGTGTGATAAGGGGGGAGTGGCGATTTGCTTATATGGAGTGCAATATCGACTGAAATTAAAGATATTGCACGGATTGTTATTGAAAGCTAAAACAGATTAAACGTATATAAAATAAGTTATTTGAGTATATAAAAGTACTGAGATTTAGGCTAAAAAAATCCCCCTGACTGTTCAGAGGGATTTGGGTTATTTTGCAGTAAAGGATGAGGTAAAGCTTTGTGCTTGCCGGCGCGCTTCTGGATCTGAAGGCATTGGATAGGGTGCAGCAGAACGAACAGCTGCTTCGACGCTGGCTTTCATGTCAGGGTCACTGGAGCTTACGAGCACAGATCGTACAGCACCACTATCCGAAAGCGTGACACGTGCAGTCGCGGTTTTACCCGTTGAACCTGCTGGGGTATCCCAAGCACGCTTAATTTTATTCTCAAAGTCGCGCTTAGCCGTTGAAGCAATTTGCTTTGCTTCTGCTTTCTTTTGCGCGGCTTCTTCGGCAGCTTGTTTTGCAGATGAAGCACGTGCTTCTTCAGCCGCACGCTCTTTCGCTTCAGCATCAGCTTTACGTTTTGCATCAGCGGCAGCCTTGGCTTTTTCGGAATCAGCTTTGGCTTTTGCATCAGCATTTGCCTTAGCTTTATCAGCATCAGCTTTACGTTTCGCATCAGCGTCAGCTTTGGTCTTCGCAGCATCTGCTTTAGCTTTAACATCAGCGGCGGCTTTCGCTTTGTCTGCATCGGCTTTACGTTTTGCATCAGCGGCAGCCTTGGCTTTATCTGCATCTGCTTTGGCCTTTGTATCAGCGTCTTGCTTCTGCTTTTTAGCGAGATCCGCTTTCTTTTGTGCCTCTAGCTTCGCTTTTTGTACTGCCTCTGCTTTTTTCAATGCTTCTAAGTTTGCTCGGCGTTTGGCATCTGCTTCGGCTTTCGCCGCTGCATCTGTTTTGGCTTTCTCTGCATTTTTAGCTTGCTCCGCTGCACGGGCAGCAGCACGTTCTTGCTGAGCTTGTAGTTTTTCAGCTTCAGCCTTCGCTCGTGCCTCTAACTGCTTTTGCATTTCTGCTTTACGCGTTGCCGCTTCAGCAGCTTTGGCATCCGCTGCTGCTTTTTGAGTGTCGACCTTTGGCACAACGGGTGTTATAGGTGGTGCAGTTGGGATCACAGGTGCAGGCTCTACAGCGGGCGGAGCAGTTTGTGTGACCTCTTTTGCTACATTTTCATGCGCTGTTTCAGTAAACTCTGTTTCTTCAAGCGTAACAGGCTTTAAGTCCTCAGGTTTGATGAGCACAGTTCTAATTTGCTTCGGTGGCTCTGGTGGTTTACTCATACCAAGATAAAGTAAGCCAACAACAGCAATCACATGGACACCAAAGGTAAATCCAAGCGCGATGGCTTTTTGTTTAAAAGGTGGCTTTTTAAAATCTTTCATAAATTACTTTAATGGCTCTGTGAGTAATCCAACTTGGCTGAGACCCGCTTCTTCTAGGCTGTTCATGAGCGACATGACTTCGCCATAAGAGCGTGACTGTTCACCTTCCACAACAACGGTTAAAGTTTTATTTTCAGCCTGAGCTTGTTGCTGTGCTTCACTTAAAATAGACGTCAATTCAGATAAAGCCAAAGGTTCAGCTGAACTATGCGTTTTATATTTAAGGAAATAGCGACCCTCTTTATCTAAGCTGACCATTGCAGGTGCATCTTTTGATTCAATGGGGTTGCCATTGGCCTGAGGAAGATCGACATTGATGCCGCTAGTAATCATGGGTGCGGTGACCATAAAAATCACTAATAATACGAGCATGACGTCAATATATGGGACGACGTTCATCTCACTTTTTAGTGGTTTTTTAATGCGCTCGAAGCGTCCTGAACGTTGAATTGCCATTAGTCATGTTCCTTAGTTTCACCCAAAGACTGACGTTGTAATAACGCAACCATTTCTTCTGCAAATAAAGCACGATCGGAGTAAACCGTTTCGCCTTTTCCTGTGTAATGGTTAAATGCCAATACTGCAGGAATCGCTGCAAATAAACCAATCGCTGTAGCAATGAGGGCTTCAGCAATACCGGGTGCAACCGTTGCAAGGGTGACTTGATCTACGTCTGCTAAACCGATGAATGCATTCATGATGCCCCAAACGGTACCAAATAAGCCAACATACGGGGCAACAGAACCAATGCTGGCCAAAGCACCTAAGCCTTGTTCAAGTTGGCTTTGGTCACGACTTAGACCGACGCGTAAAATACGTTCTGTGCCTTCAATGGTTTGAGCTGTAGCAGCATTGCGTTTTTTGAGTTTTAAAAACTCGCCTAAACCTTGATAAAAAATATCCTCAAGGCCGACACGTTTGGAGTTAAGTTGCGCATTGTTATACAGCGTATTCAGTTCAGCACCTGACCAAAAAATTTTTTGGAAATGGTCATCGTCTGCCTGTGCTTTTTTATAACTCATGTGTAACTTGGCAATCAGATACCAGCTAAACAGCGAGGCCAAAAGTAAAGCCAGCATTACCAGTTGTACGACTGGGCTTGCTTGTAATATTAGATCTGAAACTTGAAGAGATGATTCGAGTTGAGTTGCCATAGTTACTACATGTGCCAATAATTTTTTTAGTCTTGTCCTAATTCTTTTAGAATCAGTTCGCGGATTTCATCGGGAAGTCGACGTGGTTTCATTTCTGAACTGATACATGCCAATTCGACCTCACCAGATGCAAGCATGATTTCACCACGATAAATATTTTGTTGCAACACAAATGACGTAGCCTTACACGAAACAACACTTGCTGTAACAGTAATTAAATCATCCATTAAAATTGGACGTGAATATTTCACATTAATTTTGTGTACAACGAAGTTATAGTCTTTTTGATGCCAGTAATGATCTACACCAGAAGCACGTAACCACTCAGTACGGGTACGCTCCATAAAGCGAATATGATTGGCGTGGTAAACAATGCCACCTGCATCAGTATCTTCAATATAGACACGAATGTTGAATTCAAATTTATTCGCCATGAGAGTATTCCGTTTTTCCAGTTGTACGAGTCGATTTAGATTGACTTGGCGCTTTTATATTTAAGGACAGGGTCTTAAAATTGATGCACGTCAAAGTACTAATGCGTCGCAGTTTAGCATTATGAGATTTCACTCCAATGGCACAAGATGTCAAATATTGTGATTCATGACTGTTGGGGGAGTTGAACGCTGTATGGCTATAAAAATATAAGGATAAGGGAATGAATGGTTATTTTAAACTGCTGCTTATTTTGGCTGTGGCATTTGCGCTGTGGACATATTGGCTTAAGCCTGAGCAAGGAAGCAGAAGTTTAGAGTTATATTCACCGATTGAAAATGTACAGCAAGTTGAAGGCTACACAATTACTTCCTTAGAACCATATGCGGGAGAGTTTCGTGTGTTGGCGCGTGAAAACTATAGGATGGGTCGTGAAGCAGAGCTAAGTCCTGTGGATTTTGCTTTGGGTTGGAACGAGATGGCGAAGCCTGAAGTCTACAAGCAACTATCTATTACACAAAGTAATCGTTGGTATTATTGGCGTTATGAGAACAATCCACCCATTCCAGTAAATGACATTGCCTCGAGTAGTGCCAATACGCATTTGATCCCAGCCAATAAAGTTGTTGCACAAAAACTTGCAGATATTGATGTAGACGACATGGTTTATTTAAAAGGGCAACTGGTTGAAGTTAAATCGACTGATGGTTGGACATGGCGCAGTTCACTGAGTCGGACAGACACAGGAAATGGGGCGTGTGAGTTAATGCTGGTCGAAGAGGTGAGAGAAATTTCTTCTTTATAAATTGTCGAGAGGGGATGTATAGCCAAGGCTTGTGATGGATTCTCGTTTTAAAAAAAAGATAATGTTATTTAAAAATTTTATAAATGCATACCCAGTATTGTATTAAGAAGCTGACTAATAGAGCGACTAGGTATAACTTTATTAAAACGTGAATAATAACTTAAAATGGCATTAAATTTGCTTTTAGCGTTATGTAATTAAATTAGGGAAATTTACATATGCCAACGCGTTTAGCATTATCTATAGCTGTCACATCTGGTCTTTTAGCACTTTCATCTTTCACTTTTGCTGATGACTTTCAGGTTTTAAAACAACTAGAAAATAAGCCAATGTTATTAAAACAAGGTGAATATCAAGGGAATTATTATGTTCCAAGTACATTAAAAACAATTACATGGGGCTATTTACCAAATAAGAATGCTAAACCTGTATTAACAGTTCCATCGGAAAGTACAGTGACCTTTGATACTGTTTCACATGAAGGATTGCTTGAAGATCAGGGGAGAGATGCTGAAAAGTATTTTTCATCGCATGGGGTTGAATCTGAAAATGTTCTAGATGAAGCAAAATTAATTACGCGCTCCAATTTAAAGCATGATTTTCATAAAGATGGTCCACACATCATCACAGGTCCAATTGCAATTGATGGTGCAATGCCTGGGGATATTTTAAAAGTTGAAATCTTAAAAGTTGAACCACGAGTTCCTTATGGTGTGATTTCAAATAGACATGGAAAGGGTACATTACCTGAGTTTCCAAAGCGTAAAAAGATGGACGGAGCTTCAGCAAATAATCCAGATGCATACGGTAATGTTTCTATCTTTACGCCAATTGAAAAAAATAAAAATGGAGTTTGGGAAGGTGTTTTAAAAACTGATACAGGTCCATCAATCCGCTTTCCTTTAAACCCATTTATGGGGACTATGGGGGTGGCTGCAAATACAAGCGAACCTGTGCATTCAGTACCCCCATCATTTTATGGAGGAAATATTGATATTAATGAGTTAAGTGCTGGGGCAACGGTATACTACCCTGTACAAGTGCCAGGTGCACTGTTCTATACAGGTGATAGTCATTTTGTTCAAGGAGATGGTGAAGTTTCTTTGACTGCTCTTGAGGGATCAGCGAGGGCAACGTTTAAAATTACGTTGTTAAAGGCGGGCAAGGATAAAGTACCTGGTAAAACCATTAGACAACCTCTAGCAGAGAATGCGGAGTTTTGGATTACGCCTGGTTTAGACGAAGACTTGGACGAAGCAATGCGTAAATCAACACGTGAAGCGATTCGCTTTTTGGTTGATGAATATGGTATTTCAGAAGAAATTGCATATGCTTATTTAAGTGCCGCCACAGACTTTGAGGTATCCCAAGTAGTTGATCGTACCAAAGGTATTCATGCCATGATCCGTAAAGCAGACTTTAATGAGTTTAAAGAAACAAAGAATAAATAGTGAATGCAAAAGAAGGTGGCATTAAGCCTCCTTCTTTTGCATTAAACAGGTGTTTTAGGGTTTATCTTTCGGTTCAGGCGGTGTCATACCAAACTGTAAATATGCCATATTGGTGGCAATACGGCCACGGGCTGTCCGCATGACATAACCTTGTTGAATCAAATATGGTTCAATCACATCTTCTAATGTGCCCGAGTCTTCAGCCATCGCTGCTGCCAAAGCTTCTACACCACCAGGTCCGCCATCAAAACGTTCAAGTAACATACTCAAATAACGACGGTCTAAAGTGTCTAAACCATCTTTATCGACATTGAGCATATCGAGGGCACGCTGAGCCATATCTTGTGTCACTTCACCTGTACCTTTGACTTGTGCATAGTCACGGACTCGACGTAGTAAGCGGTTGGCGATACGCGGCGTACCACGTGAACGACGTGCAATTTCTGCTGAACCTTCACGTGTAATAGGTACATCCATCAAATTGGCAGAACGAGTCACAATATGCGTTAAGTCAGTGACTGAATAGAATTCAAGGCGTTGCACAATACCAAAACGGTCACGTAAAGGAGAGGTGAGGAGTCCAGCACGTGTGGTTGCGGCAACTAAAGTAAAAGGGGGTAAGTCGAGCTTAATTGAACGAGCCGCAGGACCTTCGCCAATCATAATGTCGAGTTGATAGTCTTCCATGGCTGGGTAAAGAATTTCTTCAATCACGGGGGAAAGACGGTGAATTTCATCGATAAATAGTACATCACCTTCTTCAAGGTTGGTCAGCATGGCTGCCAAATCCCCAGCCCGTTCTAGTACGGGGCCTGAAGTCGACTTTAAGTTCCCACCCATTTCACGCGCAATAATATTGGCAAGTGTGGTTTTACCTAGTCCCGGTGGACCAAAAATTAAGGTGTGATCGAGGGCTTCACCACGACCACGTGCTGCGCCAATAAAGATTTCCATTTGTTCACGAACTACGGGCTGACCGATGTAGTCATCGAGTGAGGTCGGGCGGATAGCGCGGTCGATATGATCTTCGGGTTTTTCGGAACCACCGATGAGACGGTCTTGCATATAGTTAAATCAATCTCTGGCTGAACTTTCGAGGCACAGCCTCAAATTATGATTTGTGTTTAGGTACCATTGTGTAGGCATTGCCTTACTTTTGAAAGATCAAAAGTAACAAAAATCTTGTGTTGGATTGAGGATATGTCCTTATATCCCAATCCAACATGGCGACATCCATGTCGCCTTCGTGTGTCTATTTGGATTATTTATTCATCGATTTGAGTGCAGCACGGATGATGTCGCTTGCTTCAGTGAAATCACCTTTTGCTGCACTGACCAATTTCTGTGCTTCTAAAGGTTTGTAACCTAAAGATTGTAATGCCGCTTCAGCTTCTGCAACGGCAGAGTTGCCTGTGAACTGGATTTGTTCACCGGTTGAGTTGCTTGGCGCTGCGCCTGAAGACATCGCTTTAAAGCGATCACGTAGTTCAATCATGAGGCGTTCAGCAGTTTTTTTACCCACGCCCGGTACTTTGACCAGTGTGTTGATATCTTCATGCTCAACAGTATGAATCAGCATATCGACACTAAGCGTGGATAAGATACCTAAAGCCATTTTAGGGCCGACACCGTTGACCTTTAACAGGGTGCGAAAAATGATTTTTTCTTGTTGATGCAAAAAGCCATAGAGCAGTTGAGCATCTTCACGCACGGCAAGGTGCGTCCATAAGGTAATGTTCTGGCCTTTTTGTAGTTGGCAGAAGGTCGTCAGTGGTGTATCAATTTCATAACCGACACCATTTACATTTAAAAGTACGGTGGGTGCTTCTAGTGCGAAGACTTCACCAATAAGACATCCGATCATGTTGTGTGATTCACTTTTTTATCAATGGTTGCATAGTAGTGAGCATTGCGCAGAAAGGCAAAAGACTCATGGAAAATTGAGTTCGGATTGATGGCTTTATCATCAAACTGGATGTTGATGACTTATTTAAATCAATCCTGCCTTATTGCCTTGTAACTCTTGAGACAAGTTATACGCTTGGTGGTCTGAAAATTTAGAAATAATATCTAAGACCTGCATAATGTTTTCATAATGGTTACTGCCAAAGTGCGCACCAGAACGACATAAAATAGCCATTAAGCGTTGTTCTTTAAAGCTCAATGTTTTATGAGGTGTAGTGAGCGGAATAAAAGCATCTAAAATATTTTGTAAGCTTTGATGGGCAATAATTTCCAAACCCGCTTTTTGTGGGTGTTCAAATATTTTATCGCGAGCTAAATCCTTTGCACGGTTAATGCCTAACTCAATATCGGCAGCGCAGTATTGCAGTAAGCTGCCAGCCAGTTGTCCGTTTAAAATTTCAAAATGATGCTTAGCAAAAGCAGATGTGACTTCTTCAACCAGACGTTTCATCACGCGTCCGCGCAACGCTGCAATTTTTTGCTGCCACGTAGTATCTGGCATCGACAGTTCAGTTGGTGCGCTATATTCACCAAGTAAGCTTAAAAAAATCGGTTCAACTTCTTCATAAGACAACATGTTTAAAATAATGCCATCTTCAAGGTCAATCAGGGCGTAGCAAATATCATCTGCTGCTTCAAGTAAATAAGTCAGTGGATGACGACAATAATGGTATTCACCCAGTTGAATCAGTCCGAGTTGCTCTGCGATTTGTTGTAGGATTTCTTTTTCTGCCTGATAGCAGCCAAATTTGGCACGTTTACTGGCAGGAGTATTACCTTGTGATTCGATGGTTTTCGATAGCCACGGATATTTTAAGTAAGCCCCAAGTGTTGCATAGGTTAGACGCATGCCACCATCATTAGGGTGATAGTCAATTTTAGTCAGTAAGCGGAGACCTTGGGCATTTCCTTCAAACTGACGCACATCGGCTTGTTCTTCTGCGGAAAGCTTCTCTAAAAAGTTGCCATGTGATGCATCGTCAAACCATTCACGAATGGCATATTCACCCGCATGACCAAACGGTGGGTTCCCAATATCATGTGCTAAACAAGCCGCTTGAATAATGGCTCCAACATCGGCAGGAGAAATCCAAATTGGTAGTTCGTCCTTGATCTTTTCCGCTGCGAGCATGCCAAGAGAGCGTCCAATGCAGGAGACTTCGAGCGAATGCGTTAAACGAGTATGAATGCCATCGTGTTGAGTCAGAGGATGGACTTGGGTTTTTCGGTTCAGTTGGCGAAAGCTTTGAGAAAAAATAATTCGATCATAATCTTTGTGAAATGGACTACGTGCCAATTCGGTATTTTGTTTTTTACTTCCAATACGAACTGTTGAGAGCAGTTCCAACCAACGCATTTGCATCATTTATCGTTATTCAGTGAGTTATTGGCTTCATCATGCCAAAAAAGTGTGACGAGCTCTAGAGGGCTGCGACATAAGTTGTCTTTTAATTTATGCAGTATTAAGTTTTCAGAAATAGAACATCTTAAAGCAGTCATGTTTGATCTCAAGGAGACTAGCGACTTCGTCATTTGCAGCTTAAATATCAATTGAAAATGGTTTTTAGAACTGAATCAAAGCCTAAAAGTCGGGCATCTTTGAAATTTATCCCTTAAAACATTTGTTACTAATCATGTTTGATTTTTAAAGTCAAAGTAAATTGATCTTTTAAAACAAAGAAATCTCACTTTTTTAAGTCGTAGACGACTAGCTGATTGTGGCAATACACAGTAGAATATGCGCTCTCTTCAAGTCACATTGAGGTAGGTTGTCTAGACCTGCCCGTGGAGCCAAAAACAGCATGTTTATCGTTGCCGGTGCACCTGCACACTCTTCTTTTAAGCAAACACAACTTTTAACACGTCTATCGTCTATCAGTTCTGTTCAATCAATAGAAAGCCAATGGGTTTACCTTTTCGACCAAGCGCTCGACGAGCAACAACAGCAATCTGCTTTGCAGCTATTAAATGATGGCGCAACCTTCCAAGTTCGCGAAGCGACAAGTGATGAAGTTCAAGTCCTTGTGACGCCACGTGTAGGCACAATTTCGCCGTGGTCATCAAAGGCAACGGATATTTTTGCCAACTGTAATACCCCGATACACCGCTTAGAACGCGGTGTTTTGTTTACTTTAAAGGGTATTTCTGAAGTATCGGATGCAGTAAAACAAGTTTTACATGACCGTATGACTGAAAGTGTGTTCAATCAAATAGAAGACGCTACTGCATTGTTCTCTGAAACTGCACCAAAGCCTTTAAATGCAATTGACATATTAGGTCAGGGTAAAGACGCTTTAGTGAAGGCGAACTCTGAGTTTGGTTTTGCACTCTCTGATGAAGAAATTGACTATTTAGTTGCTGCTTTTAACAAGCTTGGTCGTAACCCACACGACATCGAACTGATGATGTTTGCTCAGGCAAACTCAGAACACTGTCGTCATAAAATCTTTGGTTCTGAATGGACAATTGATGGTAAAAAACAGCCATTGTCATTGTTCCAAATGATTAAAAACACTTATAAAGAATCACCGACAGATGTATTGTCAGCATATAAAGACAATGCTTCGGTGATCGTTGGTTTTGATACTCAGCGTTTCTATCCAAAGAAAGATGAAGCGACTGGTCACCACGTTTATAAATACAAGAGCCAAGCCGCTCACATCCTGATGAAAGTGGAAACGCATAACCACCCAACAGCGATTGCACCATTTGCTGGTGCTGCGACTGGTTCGGGCGGTGAAATTCGTGATGAAGGCGCAACAGGCCGCGGCGGTAAGCCAAAAGCAGGTTTAACAGGTTTTACTGTTTCTAACTTGAATATTCCGGGCTTTGAACAGCCTTGGGAAGAAAACTACGGCAAGCCGTCACGTATGGCATCTCCGCTGCAAATTATGATTGAAGGCCCATTGGGCGGTGCTGCGTTTAACAACGAATTCGGTCGTCCTGCTTTAAATGGTTACTTCCGTACATTTGAACAAAATGTAAATGGCGACGTAAAAGGCTTCCATAAGCCAATTATGATTGCCGGCGGTTACGGTAACATCCGTCCTGACCACGTTGAAAAAGATGCAATCCAACCAGGCGATCTTTTAATTGTACTTGGCGGTCCTGCAATGCTGATCGGTCTAGGCGGTGGTGCTGCGTCTTCTGTAGACAGCGGTAAGTTGGGTGAAAACCTAGACTTCGCTTCTGTACAACGTGAAAACCCTGAAATGGAACGTCGTTGCCAAGAAGTGATTGATGCATGCTGGCGTATGGAAGACTTCAACCCAATCGTGTCTGTGCATGACGTGGGTGCAGGTGGTGTTTCTAACGCAATGCCTGAGCTTGTGAATGATCACGAACTGGGTGCGATTCTTGATTTGCGTAAGATTCCTTCGCTTGAGCCGGGCATGTCTCCAATGGAGATCTGGTCAAACGAAGCGCAAGAGCGTTATGTGTTGGCGATTCGTCCAAGTTCTTTAGAATTATTTGAATCATTATGTGCCCGTGAACGTTGTCCGTTTGCCGTTTTAGGTGAAGCAACTGAAGCGCGTCAATTGACGGTGAACGACCCATTGTTTGATAACAAAGCCGTGGATATGCCAATGCAAGTCATGCTGGGTGGCACACCTCGTATGAGCCGTTCGTATGAAACGATTGAACGTCAAGGCGACGACTTTGATGCATCTAAAGTTACAGATTTGAAAGATGCGATTTACCGTGTGCTTAAAAATCCAACGGTTGCATCGAAATCATTTTTGATCACCATTGGTGACCGTTCAATTACAGGTATGGTTGCACGTGATCAGTTTGTAGGTCGTTGGCAGGTTCCTGTTGCAGATGCAGCAGTCACTACAACAAGCTTACAAGGTTATACAGGTGAAGCCATGGCGATGGGTGAACGTCCACCTGTTGCCTTGTTAAATCCTGCGGCATCTGCACGTTTATCGGTTGCAGAGTCGATCTCGAATATTATGTCTGCAAAAATCGACCACATCAGTGACATTAAATTGTCTGCAAACTGGATGGCGGCGGCAGGGCAAAAAGGTGAAGACCAAGCTTTATTCGAAGGTGTAAAAGCCATCGGTATGGAAATGTGTCCCGCTTTGGGTATTGCAATTCCAGTCGGTAAAGACTCATTGTCAATGCGTACGACTTGGAATGATGAAGGCGAAGACAAATCGGTGACTTCACCGATGTCAGGTGTAATCACAGCCTTTGCTCCTGTGACTGATGTACGTAAAACCTTAACGCCTGAATTGAAAAATGAAGAATCAGTACTTGTCCGAATTGATCTTTCTAAAGGTCAGTTCCGTCTAGGCGGTTCGATCCTTGCTCAGGTCTATAAAGCGATTGGTTCAGTGACACCAGATGTAGATAGTTTTGATGACTTCAAAGCATTCTTTGCCTTGGTTCAAGACTGGAACAACCGTGGCTTAATTAAGGCTTACCACGACATCGGTGATGGTGGTTTACTTGCAACTGTTGCGGAAATGATGTTTGCAGCACGTCTCGGTGTGGCTTTAGAAGATCAATCAACTGCAAGTTTATTTGCAGAAGAAATTGGTGCAGTGCTTCAAATCAGCGCGTCTGATTGGGCAACACTTGCAGAAGAAGTTGCGGCATCTACATTACGCGATGCAATTGCGGTTATTGGTACGGTAAACAACACCGATCAATTGACTGTAAATGGCTTAGTGCTTGAACGTGCAGATTTGCAAGTGGCTTGGACTGAAGTGTCACACCAGATTCAACGTCTACGTGATAACGTAGAAACAGCGGATCAAGAATTTGCATTGATCACGGACAAATCACATGCAGGTATTATTGCAAAACCTACATTTGATTTGAATGAGCCAATCGAAGCGCCGTACATCAACGAACGTCGTCCAAACATGGTGATCTTACGTGAACAAGGCGTAAACGGTCATGTTGAAATGGCTGCGGCATTCGACAAAGTCGGCTTCAACACTGTAGACGTACACATGAGCGACTTACTTGCAGGTCGTATCAGCCTAGATGACTTTGAAGGTCTTGTGGCATGTGGTGGTTTCTCTTACGGTGACGTCATGGGTGCGGGTGGTGGCTGGGCGAAATCAGTTTTGTTCAACCCAAAACTTCGTGACCAATTTGAAAAATTCTTCAACCGTGACGAAACGTTCTCTCTTGGTATTTGCAACGGCTGCCAAATGTTGTCGCAATTGGCTCCACTGATTCCGGGTGCTGAAGCTTGGCCGCGTTTCCACCGCAACACTTCTGAGATGTTTGAAGCGCGTGCAGTTAACGTTCGTGTTGAAAAATCGAACTCTGTATTGTTGGAAGGTATGGAAGGTTCAATCCTGCCGATCGCAGTTGCACATGGTGAAGGTCGTGTGGTGACAAGCGAAGATAACTTAGCGGCATTAAATGCAGGTAATCAAGTGATCTTGCGTTATGTTGATAGCCAAGGGAACCCAACTCAACACTATCCAATGAACCCGAATGGTTCGCCAGAAGCGATTTCTGGTGTAACTTCGAAAGATGGCCGTGCAACAATTATGATGCCGCACCCTGAACGTAACTTCCGTGCGATTCAGCATTCTTGGAAACCTGAAGATTGGGATCAAGATGGTGCTTGGTTACGCATGTTCCGTAATGCACGTAAGTTCATTGGTTAATTTGAAGTCAGTGTTTTGAAAGCCACCTTCGGGTGGCTTTTTTATTGAATCATCTTTTTAATTTTTTATTTCTCCCGCTGATGTTGGTTTAGATTTTGCTTTTATATTTGTGTGAAAGTGATATTGTGTAATAAATGCACAAATATCATGCACAATAGAAGAAAGATGGATCACTAAACAAATTCAGTATCAACACTCATGTATGAGGTGATGACATGATTAAAACAGTTACATACGAAGCAGTTGATAAGTCTGCGTTGCGTAAAAAAGGATGGAAGTTGTTTGCTGTGATTTTGAGCTTGCAATTGATCTTTTTGATTTTGGGTTATGCATTGCAGATGTGATTTTTGAAAGTTAAAGAACCAACGAAAGGTGGATTTTTATTGATGATAAGATATTCAAAAATATTTATGGCTTTATTTTTATATACTTATAAAATATTTAAAGTTTGAATATTTAAGATTAAAAATGACAGATTTAATAAAAACAGTTTCATTATTACAAGAGTTAATCATCTCTAGAGTCTTAGACAAATTAGAGCAAGGCTCTGACGAAGCATTTATTCAATTGAGAAATGAGCTGATTAAAATTAATAATCTAAAACCTTATCTTCCAACATTAGTGAAAAATTCTAGATCTTTAGATCAGGCGAATGACTATTTAAAAAATACTTTTAATAGTTATGAGGAATGTAAACAACATATCTATGATGATTTTAATGAATTGTTCGATGTCTTGGAAAGTTTAGATACAACTCCATTAGACCATCTAGTGATGAATAAAATTGAAGGTTTAAGTTCTGATTACATTCATCAAATATGGGGTAAAGCTTTAGAAAGACGAAGTACAGATCCCGAAGGGGCAATTACGTTGTCGAGAACATTATTGGAATCTACTTGTAAGCATATATTGGATGACTTCAATGTTGATTATGGAAATAGTCCTGATATTAATCATTTGTACCGTCTATTAAACAAAAAGTTGAACCTATCTCCATCACAACATACAGAGCAAACTTTTAAGCAGATTTTGGGCGGTTGTAGTTCTATTGTTGAGGGATTAGGTGCATTAAGAAATAAAGTTGGTGATGCACATGGACAAGGGCAGAAGAATTTTAAACCATCTTCGAGACATGCAGAATTAGCAGTGAATTTAGCAGGAACCATGTCGGTGTTTCTTTTCTCAACTTGGGATATAAGAGCCGAGTCCGAAAAATTATCAAATTCTCATAAAGAGTAGTTCCATGCTCAAACTTATTTACTATGTTCCCGAATCACATCTTGAATCTACCAAACTTGCGATTTTTGAAGCAGGGGCAGGTGGTATAGGAAACTATGAACACTGTGCATGGCAGGTTTTGGGTACAGGCCAGTTTAAACCTGTAAAAGACGCAAATCCGTTTATAGGTGAGTTGGATGCTTTGGAGAAAATTCCAGAGTGGCGGGTAGAAACCATTGTTCCAGAGGAGAAAGCTGTCACTGTGGTAAAGGCTTTAAAATTAAGTCATCCCTATGAAGAACCAGCTTTTGAGTTTATTCAAATCGTGGATATTTAATCTTAAAAGAAGTTTGTGGCGGAGTCTTAAGGTTTAATATTTAATTGAGACTTTAACCTTCGGTTCGACCTACTTTTCTTTCGGGAAAAGTAGGCAAAACCATTGTCATCAGCAAAACTCGATTGCTTTTATCATATGATTAAATAAGTCGCAGAAACTCTATGATAGGTATTTAGGTTAGCTCGAACAGTTGCTGATGACCTTAACGCGTATCAAACTTTTGCAATCACTATAATTAAGACAGCAGCTAAACCTTCTGAATAAATAACTCACGATCAAAACGGTACTGCGGGAAAAATACACCGTCTTCTGCACGCTCACCTGCACCAATCACCATCACAGGGTATTGTTGATCATTCAGATTTAACAGTTTACGCACCAAAGGCTCATCAAAACCTTCCATCATACAACTATCGAAACCATAGGCACGTAAAGCTAGCACTAGGTTCTCACAAGCTAAAGCTGTAGTTTTACTTGCCCAAAGCTTAGCATCGGCTTGATTAAATGCAGTAACAGGAAGTTGTTTATCAAGTGTACGGGCTACTTTAAATGCAACTTTTTTGAAGTTACCCAATGCATTGAAATAACCTGTTTTATAGTTGTATGGAATAAAGCGGTAATACTTTTGAATCGCTGGTGGTGCTTCGGGAAATGGAAACTCGGTGATATTTAGTTTCGCCATCTCATCAACACGATCTGTTCTAGCGACACATACGATTAATTCGGATGCGGTTTTAGCAGCAAGTTGTCCTAAACACGCTTTAACCAGCTGCTTTTTCTTACTCGGATTTTGCACCACATAGAATGTCCAAGGCTGTAAGTTTGATGAATTGGGTGCAAGCAACGCTAAATCTAAGCATTCATCTAAAATTTCACTTGGAATCGGTTTATCCGTGAACTTACGTACTGAACGACGGCTTTGGATGACTTTCTTAAAATTTTCAACATCGATGTCTTGTGGGGCAGGCTCAAAGTAACGCTTTTTTTCTGTAGTGTTTGACATAAGAAGTTTTCCGAATAGGTTCTTAAATATTTTGGGACGGAAAATAAAAAAACAACTGTGTAATATGAAACACAGTTGTTTTTAGTGATTCAACGATGAACGATTAGTTGAATTGGGTGAAATCAGGTTTACGCTTTTGCATAAATGCTGATACGGCTTCCATCATTTCTGGAGAGCCGACACGATCCATGAAAATTTCAGCTTCATGATCAATCCAAGCCACAATTTCATTTACATTGTGCTTCATTAATGCCTTAGACTGCACTAAAGAGGCTAAAGGTAAAGCAGACAACTGTGCCGCTTTTTTAGCTGCTGCTGCATACACATCATCTTCAATACTATTCACAAGGTTTGCAGTAACTGCAGTTGCACTGTCAAACTTCTGAGCGGTCAGTAGTAATTCAGCAGCTTTGTGATAACCTGCTTGTTCTACCAATAATTTGCTTGAAGCGCCTTCTGGAGATAAGCCAAGGCTGACAAATGGAATTTGGAATAGGGCAGTGTTGTCACTATAAACCAAATCACAATGTAATAAGATCGTTACTCCTATACCAATCGCCACGCCACGTACAGCAGCAATCAATGGCTTAGAAAACTTTGCTGCAGATTTGAGTAAAATAAATGGAGGGCCTTCAGATGCCGGTGCTTGGCCTTTTTGCGCCGCAGATTTCATAAAGTCTTGCATGTCGTTGCCTGCGGTAAAGTCTGCATCTTCACCACGTAGAATCACGGTACGAACGCTATTGTCCTGATCTGCTTCATCTAAAGCTTTTGCAATCCATAAATAAAGTTCGCCATACAACGCATTCTTTGCTTCAGGACGGTGAATGGCTAATGTCAGTACGCCATTGTCTAATTTTGCATTCAAATGTTGATGAGGTTGTTGAATACAGCTCAGTGTCATCGTACTATCCTTGCTAGAAAGTTTGGTTTAATTTTATGGGCTCATTATGTCGCATAATTTTATGATCGACACAACTGACCAGTTCATAAAAAAGTAAAATATTTATGCCATATACATTTGATTATCTCGTATTCATTGGTCGCTTCCAGCCATTTCACTTGGCGCATATGCAAACCATTAAGATTGCTTTAGAGCAAAGTGAAAATGTCATTTTGGCTTTAGGCTCTGCGCAAAATGAACGAAATACGAAAAATCCATTTTTAGCATCTGAACGTGAAGAAATGATTTTATCGAACTTTTCAGAAGCACATCAAAAACGGATTCACTTTGTACATGTAATTGATGTTTATAATGATGTTAAATGGGTGCAATTGGTAAAAAAATTAGTGAATCATGTAGTCACACCTGAGGCGAAGGTTGGACTGATTGGCCATTTTAAAGATGATTCCTCGTATTATTTACAGCTTTTTCCTGAGTGGCAAATGGTTGAGCTTGATAGCCTACAAGATGCGATGTCTGCAACACCTGTTCGTGAAGCTTATTATCGTGGGGAAATTTTAGAGCAGGCGTTTCCATTGGGAACCAGTGATTTTTTACATAAATTCCAACAAAGTGAAATATATAAACAGTTACAACACAAATTTTTAACTCAGGACTTATCCAATTTAGACTAAGGTTCTCAGTCGAATAAAAATATTTCGACGAGGATCGAGTTCCATGGATAGAAAACAACAGACGAAACAGATTGCACGTTATGCGGTCATTAAAAATGCTTTGCTGATTGCAGGTGTTACATTTGCATTCAGCACTCAAGTGCAGGCCCAGTCATGGACATTGACGCCTCAGAGTAATGTAGGTTTTGAAATTAAATCCTTGGGTGTAACCGTTGTAAGAGCTAAGTTTAATCGGGTGCAATCCAGCATGCAGTTTGATGCCAAAGCACCACAGCATGCTTCAACGAACGTTGCCATGGATGTAAATAGCCTAAGCTTGAGCAAACCTTCACTGAAAAATATCATTTTGGGTGAAGATTTGTTTTATGCATCTAAGTACAAAAGCGCTAATTTTAAAAGCACCAGTTTTAAAGACTTGGGTGGTGGTCAATATAATATTGTCGGAAACTTAACACTTCGCGGCATTACCAAGCCAGTTAGCTTTAGCACCACACTAAAACCGAGTGCCAATAATGCCAATCTACTGGATGTTCAGTCCTCTGCCGTGATTAACCAAAGTGACTTTGGCATGAAAAAAGCCATTGGAGGTGTAGGCGAAAAAGTGAATATTCAACTGTCAGGGCAGTGGAAAGTGCAATAGAGGCTTCATATCTTAAAGACCTACATTCAGGGCTTTATTAATTCATCACTGCGTGAGCCTGTTCAATCAAGAGATCTGTTAGCAGATTTAACTGCATCGACTGCTGTTTCCAATGATGCCAATACAAAGGTAAATCAATATTGAGTTGAGGATCTACCTCAACCAATGAGCCATCCTGCAAACGCGGTTTGGCTTGATAATAGGGCAACCAACCGTAGCCGAGTCCCATCGTAACCGCATCAAAAAATGCACTGGAAGATGGAATAAAGTGATGTGGATATTGAGTTGGATTGAGGCCAAACTTTTGTTGGATATACGCGGTGTGGAGTTGGTCTTTTGCATTAAAGATCAGTGCAGGAGCTGTACGTAGAGACTCTCGGTTGACACCTTGTTTAAACCATTGCTGCACAAAAGTTGGCGTGGCGACAAAACGATAGTTCATATCGCCAATGTATTCCGCTACGCAGCCCTTCATGGCTTGGGATTCATCTGTCACGCAGGCATTCACCAAACCGGCTTCAAGTAAGTGGTGGGTTTGCGATTGGTCATCGACCTGAAAATGCACCACGATCTTTTTTTCAATTAATGTCGACTGTAGCAAGGGCAACAGCCATGTCGCTAAGGAGTCGGCATTGGTTGCAATGTTGATTTGATAAAAAGCAGAGGTGTTCATATGACCCGTGAGGTTCTGAAAGAAACTTTGCTCTAACAGTCGGCTATGTTGCAAATAATGCAGCAGTGATTGACCTGACTGTGTGGGTCGGCAGGGTCTTTCCCGCACAATTAATAAATGCCCCAAGCTTTTTTCTAAGCTTTGTACGCGTAAAGTGACGGCTGAAGCAGTAATGCATAGCTGTTCAGCAGCAAGGTCAAAACTTCCTGTTTCTGCCACAGCTAAAAATGCATCGCACTGTTTATGATTCAGCATATCTGGACTCACTTTAAATTAAAAATATTTTAGTTATATTGATATTTTCTAAATAATACTTAATTTAATTAAAAATGAAAGATAATCCTGACATCATCAATTAAGTTGAAAAGTCAAAAATGTTAAGTACATATGTACAAGGGCTTGCAGTCGGGATGAGCCTCATTATTGCTATTGGGGCTCAAAATGCATTCGTGCTTAAACAGGGGCTCAAAAAGCAGTTTGTTTTTTGGGTATGTTTTGTCTGTGCATTGTCGGATTCGATTCTAATTGTCTTGGGCGTTTCTGGTTTTTCAAAAGTGCTTCAGCACTATCCTGAAATTATTCAGTTTTCCAAATGGGCAGGGGCGCTTTTCCTGTTTTGTTATGGATTCCAACATGCACTGCGGGCATTCAAATCACAGCAGGGCTTGGAGGCAAGTTCCATTGAAAAGCATCATCTAATGAATATTGTTTTGCTGTGTTTGGCGCTGACTTGGCTTAATCCGCATGTGTATTTAGATACGGTTATTTTACTGGGTTCAATTTCAACACAGTTTGAGCAACCTGCGTACTTTGCTCTAGGAGCAGTGTGTGCGTCTTGGTTGTTTTTCTTTGCTTTGGGCTATGGGGCTCGTGTGCTTATCCCTATTTTTGCAAATCCGAAAGCGTGGAATGTGCTAGATGCGATCATTGCTCTGGTGATGTGGGGAATCGCCATTTCACTGCTTGTGAAATAAAAGCGTGTGCAAAAAAACTATAAATTAAAAAATCACAAAAAAACAAAGCCCGCATCTGCGGGCTTATATGCATTAAGCTTGTAATGCTTTTAAGTCTTCTAAAACTTGTTCAGCATGTCCCGCAGCTTTTACCTTACGATACTCTTTAACCAACTTACCGTTATGGAAAATAAAAGTTGAGCGCTCAATACCCATCACTTTTTTACCATACATATTTTTTTCTTTAATCACATCAAAGTGTTTACACAGTACTTCTTCTTTGTCGCTAATTAAATTAATGGTTAAAGCCTGCTTTTCTGTAAAATTCTGGTGCGCTTTAACCGAGTCACGTGAAACACCAATGATTGTGGTTTGTAGGGCATCGAACTGATCTTTTAAACATGAAAAACCAACGGCTTGAGTTGTGCAACCAGGCGTTGAATCTTTCGGGTAAAAATACACAATCAGCCACTCAGTCGGCACTTCAGTTAAGTTCACTTCACCCGTTGTGGCTGGAAAGTTCTGATTTGGAAGTTGGATGGTATCAGTCATGTTCTATCCTTAAATATCGCGTTGTTCTAATTCAAGTGGTAAAAAGGCATAATTTTCGTGATACAGAATATCACCTTTAACGACTGAAAGTGGATGTTTGAAAATTGGGCCATCAATCACCGTAGTGTGGAATTCACCCGCTTCACCACAAGGGTCAATACCTCTTGCAACCAGTTCATTGACATATTCAAGACTAAGCACTTGACCTAAGTCTTCAACTGTCATGCCTAAGTTTAAGTTGACCGTAACGATGATGCTTTGAAATCCAAGTCGAATAAACTCATGCACAATGTCTAAACGTGGACGTTGCCACAGCGGCATACATAAACTGAGCTTACTTTTATCACAAACGGATTGATTCCATTCAGCGTGTGCCATTAAATCAATATCACCTGTGACTAAGCTTTCTGCTCCAAGAGCTTGAGCTTTTCGTAACAGTTGAATGAACTGGTTTTCATAGTCTTGCCATGTCGCAGAGGCACTGTAGATGGGAAGTCCAATTGCTTTGGCCTGCGCATGAATAATATCGAGAGACATCCCATGTGAGCGTGACTTCAGACCTTGCTCTTCTAACATGACAATCAACGCAACAGGTTCACCTATTTGCATCGCTTGGTATAAAGCAAGGCTGCTGTCTTTTCCACCACTATATGACGCAACAAATTTGCGATTTTGGGCACGTGTATTCCATTCGGTGAGCATATTCTTAGGTTCTATCTATTTTGAACATATAAAAAAGCCTGCATAGAGCAGGCTTCTCATTCACATTCTGTGAATTATTTTTTCGGAGCAGCTTTCATTGCCTCTTCAGTTAAAGATTTTAATTTACCTGTTAACTGTGGACCGAAACATGTTTGTAAGTCGTTATTTTGCTTTTGTACAAAAGCTAAAGTAGACGGGCTTTTCTTTTGGTTGATCGCACTTTGGATTTCCCATTTTTGTGCATTGGTCAACTTACCATCAGCTTCAACTGCACAAGTACAGTATTTGCTTACTTCTGCTGCGCTAAGCTTTTTGCTTTTTGCAGTTTCTTCTTTACAAACATTAATTAATGCCGATTTTACATTGCTGCTTTTATACGCTTCTTGTAATTTGTTCGATTCAGCAGCATTTGAAGCTGTAGCGAACAATGCAGCTGCAGACACCAATGTAGAAAGCAAAATGTTTGATTTTAAATTTTTCATAAACTGTACCTTGTCGTTACGGTATATAACGCGTTGGGTCTGTTACGCCAGCATCTGCAAAACCTTCTTTACGAAGACGGCAGCTGTCGCATTTCCCACAAGCACGTCCTTGGTCATCTGCTTGGTAGCAAGACACCGTTTGACTATAGTCTACGCCATGTTCTATACCTAAGCGAATAATATTTGCTTTGGATAAATGTAACAGAGGTGTTTCAAATTTAAGAGGTTTTCCTTCAACGCCAACCTTGGTTGCAAGGCGAGCCATGTTGGCAAATGCCTCAACAAATTCAGGTCGACAGTCAGGATACCCTGAATAATCAACAGCATTAATACCAATCACAATGGCTTCGGCATCTAAAACTTCTGCTGCTGCTAGGGCATAAGATAAGAAAATCGTGTTACGTGCTGGAACATAAGTTACAGGAATACCGACTTGTTCATGATCTGGAACATCAATGCTATGGTCTGTTAATGCAGAACCGCCCAAATTACCTAAGTCGATATTAATGACACGATGTTCTACGCCTGCTTTTTTTGTCAGTTCGCGTGCGGCATCGAGCTCAGTGGTTGAGCGTTGACCATACATAAAGCTGAGCGCTTTACAGTCATACTGTGCTTGCGCCCATGCTAAACAAGTTGTTGAGTCTAAACCGCCAGATAACAAAACTATGGCACGAGGGCGCATACAAATTTCTCCAAATATAAATTAAAGATGAATAGGCAATGTATTAGCGACCAGTTTCGTCATTCCAAAGCAACTTGTGGAGTTGGAGTTGGAAGCAAACAGGGAGATGGTCTTCTAATATCCATTGCGCTAAGTCACGTGCAAGTTGAGGTAAACGAGCAGCACCTTTCTCAACGGCAAAAGCAGGAGAGAACCATACTGTGCTGACTTTTTCATTGAGTTTATAGTCTTCAACTTGCTGTTTTGACCACTCATAATCCTCACGGTTACAAATAACAAACTTGATTTGGTCGTGCTGTGTTAAATGGTCGAGATTCGAAAGCAAATTTCGTGCAACTTCACCTGAAGTTGGAGTCTTCAAATCTAATACTTTTGAAACACGTGGGTCAACCTTAGACACATCTAAAGCGCCACTGGTTTCTAAAGAGACTGCACAGCCGAGGTCAGCAAGACGTTGCATTAAAGGCAACGCATTGGGCTGTGCAAGAGGTTCACCACCTGTCACGCAGACATAAGGGGTTTTAAAATCAAGCGTGGTTTGAATAATCTGATCTAAAGATTGGCGTTCGCCACCTTCAAACGAGTAGGTCGTATCGCAGTATGTACAACGTAGTGGACAACCCGTTAAACGAATAAAAACTGTTGGCAGTCCTGAGGTGTTGGCTTCTCCTTGCAAAGAATAAAAGATCTCCGTGATACGTAGACCCGCAGAAGGATCAGAAACAGGGATAGCAGAAGATCGAAGCGTATTCATAGCAAAATTAAACCACAGGTTAGAAAAACAAAAATCTCTACGGCTAGTCTTAACCGTAGAGATGAGGAACTTTAGTTCCGCACGACAACTAAAAATTATTCGTCGCGTAGTAAATCGTTCAAGCTCGTTTTAGAACGTGTTTGTGCATCTACTTTTTTTACGATGATTGCAGCATACAGGCTATAAGTACCACATTTAGAAGGTAAGCTACCTGCAACTACAACAGAACCTGCTGGTACACGGCCGTAGTGAATTTCGCCAGTTGCACGGTCAAAAATCTTAGTCGATTGACCAATGAACACGCCCATAGAAATTACAGAACCTTCTTCTACGATCACGCCTTCTACGATTTCAGAACGTGCACCGATGAAGCAGTTGTCTTCAATAATCGTTGGGTTTGCTTGAAGTGGCTCAAGAACACCACCAATTCCTACACCACCAGATAAGTGAACGTTTTTACCAATTTGAGCACATGAACCAACAGTTGCCCATGTGTCAACCATGGTGCCTTCGTCAACATATGCACCAATGTTTACATAAGAAGGCATTAACACCACGTTTTTCGCTTGGAAAGAACCTTTACGTGCAACCGCAGGAGGAACAACACGTACGCCAGCCGCTTTAAACTGTTCTTCAGTCCAACCTGTAAATTTGGTATCTACTTTATCGTAGAATTGAAGGTCACATGACTCAATTGGTTTGTTGTCATTTAGTTTGAATGATAAAAGCACAGCTTTTTTCACCCATTGATGAACAACCCACTCACCATCAATTTTTTCAGCAACACGTAATGTCCCGTTATCTAAACCAGCAATGACTTCCTCAACTGCTGCACGAATTTCAGCAGGACAGTCCTCTGCTGTAAAATTCGCACGGTCTTCAAACGCTTGTTCAATAATTGTTGAAAGCTGAGACATGATCTTCCTTCCAGAAAAAAAATTTTCCTGATTTTACACTATATTGTGCAGAGAATAGATGAAAAAACAGCATAGGATCGGAAATAATAATGAATGATTGGATATAAGGCTTTTAGGGCTGGTTTAACTGGAGGATTAAGTAAAGAATTGTGATTTAAAACAACAAGAAAGTATAAAATGTATCAAAAAATAACAAAAACAACCTAAATTTAGAATAAAAAACAGTCAAGAGGTGTTTTATGATGGGCTCATCAAAAAATTGTAAATGATGTAAAAAAATCTTTAATTGGAGGAGAAAAAACATGAAATCATTACGTTTAGTTGCAATTGCAGCAGCAATGTCAGCAGTCGCAGGTACAGCTTTTGCTGATGATGCAGTCGTAAAAGATGGTTATGCTTTTGACCAAAATAAATTAATTCCTACTGGTGTTCGTGCTGAAGTCGGTACAACTGGTTATGGCGGTGCTTTGTTGTGGACGGCTAACCCATATGTGGGTTTAGCGTTAGGTTACAACGGTGGCGACATTTCATGGTCTGATGACCTATCTATTAATGGTACTAAGTACGATATGGATATGGACAATAACTTGACCTATTTGAACGCTGAAATTCGTCCATGGGGTGCTAGTCCAAGTAAATGGGCGCAAGCCGTTTATGTTGCAGCAGGTGTTGGCTATATTGACAATGAATACGGCTTAGATAAGCAAAATAAAAATGCGCAAGGTACTATTCATGTAAATGATGTTGCATACACAGGTTTAGGTGGGGTGAAAGGTAAACTCGCTTATGAAAATGACATTGCTCCATATCTAGGTTTGGGTTTTGCTCCAAAGATTAACAATAACTGGGGTGTATTTGGTGAAGTTGGTGCATTCTATACAGGCAATCCGACTGTTAATTTAAGTGAATATGGTAATTTATCTAATGCAGTTGCTGGTTCTCCAAGTATTTCACAGTCTGTGCGTGCGGAAGAACAAAAAATTGCCAATGATGACAAATACGAATGGATGCCAGTTGCAAAATTGGGTGTAAGTTACCACTGGTAATATCTATTAGCTTGAGCTAAACCAAAAAACGAGCTTCGGCTCGTTTTTTGTGTCTTAAAAGCGGTGTGCTAATTTCAAGTGATAAACCCAAGCCTCACGTTGTTCGAGTGAAGAAAAACTTGAAATTTGAGTGATTAATGAATGTGGCTGTACCGTGTCTGGCTTAGTAAAGTGCAAATAATGCAGACCCGCAATCATAAAAGTTTTGGGGTTGAAGTGATAAACCGCACCCGTACCAACACCAATATAGCCGTCTACAGGGTTTAAGCTTGAGGCTGGATTACCTGCACCAGAATCCCACAATCCTTCCACCGCAGTGATCCATTTGGATGACCATTGATGGACAACCCCCAAACGGGTCGACCATTGATTCTTTTGGTAATCAATCAGGTTGAACTGATTACCTAGTCCTTCAGATTGCAGAATTGCAGCAAATTGAGTGGGCTGAATTTTAAAATCTTGCCAATTGACCCATCGCAATGATCCATACAGAAAATTTTGCGCAGGTAAACCTGTGTAAAAATCTAAATTCACCGATTCTGGGGTCTGAATTTCCGTTGCTTGTTGTGGTGCAATCTCTAAAGGAAATCCCCAAAAACTTTCGCTTGCATTGGTCCTGTGTTTGATTTTAGCGCGATAGGTAATTGCTGTATTAAATGCATATTCAGGAATTTGGTAGCTTACACCTGCTAACCAACCCCACGCATGGTCTTTGGGAAAATGCGCGTGATAATCAAAAAAGGTATAGTCAACTTGTGTACCAATTTTCAGATCACCTGAAAATGACTGGTAACTCAGACCTGTAAAGAGGTTCCAATGTTGTGTGGGTTGATAGCCAATGAGCGCTGTAATATTTCTTGAGTCAAACTTAATATCTGCGTTTTCTATAGGTAAGGGTTCACCTGAAAGAATAGGACTATAGTGATAATCCACATCAGCAAAATAAGGTTGGTCAAATAATAACGCCACAGAAATTTGTGGATGTGGTTGTAATTTTAATGCAGCTTGGATGAATTGTTGATGATTGACTAAATTGCCTGTTGAAAAATCTTGAACGCCTAATTCCGCAATATTTTGTTGATGCTGGACCTGACCTGAAATATTGGTATCCACGTGTAGCAAAGCGACTTCCGCATAATTACCTTTTTCAAAGAAAGCTTGAATGGATTGATTGCTGCTTTCTAAAGCTGCAGCAGAGGCATAACTTAGCGGCAGGACATACAGCAATCCGACAAAAATGTGAAATTTCATGTTTCGTCCTTGGTCTAAATTATAGAATCGTTTTTAAAATCAAATTAAGTTTTTTATTGTTGATTATATTTTATTCATTTTTCTTATGAATTAAAATCATTATTTTGATTATTTCTAGGTGTATAGAATAAGCAAGAGTTTTGCTAAAGATCAAAAAAGAGAGCCTAGACTCTCTTATGTATTGCTGTTTTATTCTTCAGGATAAGCTACTCTTTTAAGCGCTTTAATGTCTGCATCTGGTGAGCACAACGAGATAAATTCATAGCCATAGCCACGTAGGAGGTGACCTTTACGCACTGCAATCCATGTTGTATTGAGACCAAAAATATCAGTTGGAATTTGTTTTAAACGATAGTCACGTTCAACGTCATAGGCCACATTATTGACAATACCGACGCCCATATTGAGTTCAACATAGGTTTTAATCACGTCGGCATCTAAAGCAGACATTACGATGTCAACATCCACACCTGCATCTTCAAAAGCTTTGTCAATTTTTGAACGGCCTGTGAAACCGCCGTGATAGGTAATCAGTGGATATTCCGCCAAGTCTGCAATACTAATATTTTGTTTGCTTGCCAGTGGATGATTTTTTGGGGTAATAATACTGTGTTGCCAATTATAGAACGGCACGCTAGCCAGATTATCTTCTGTGGTCAGTGATTCAGTTGCGATACCAATGTCCGCTTCACCTTGTAGAAGCATTTCGGTAATTTCAACAGGACTGGCTTGTTGCAAAATAAGATGAACCTTTGGAAACTCTTTTTTGAATTGATTGACAATCGGCGGTAGCACATAACGCGCTTGCGTATGTGTAGTCGCAATCGTCAAAGTGCCTTCATCGACACGGTTAAAATCATCTGCAAGACGTTTAATATTGTCCGCGTCGACCAACATGCGTTCAACAATGCCCAGTAGTGCTTGACCTGGTTCAGTTAAACCGAGTAAGCGTTTCCCTTTACGAATAAAAAGCTGTACGCCTAATTCATCTTCTAGGTCTTTGATGTGCTTACTGACGCCTGACTGAGAGGTATATAGTGCAGCAGAGGCTTCGGTGAGGTTGAAGTTTTGTCTCACCGTTTCTCGAATAATTCTGAGTTGTTGAAAGTTCATAGTTTTGGATCTCTTTTATGATGAATGAGGCATTCAACATGCCCCATTCAATTGATCTTAAGCCGCAGGTTTTGCAAATAAATGCAAGTTTGATGGGCTTAACCATACCGTTTGATTAGGTCTAAATTGGTGTAATTTTGCTTCTTCAGAAGTCAGTGAGATTTCAATCAGTTTGCCTTGACGATCGTGGAGCTCTGCAACCACTTTACCCGCGATCCATAATTCTCGAACGAACGTTGCTTGGATGGCATTGTCTTGCGGCTGTGCATGGATTCTTAATTCATCTGGACGGGCAAAGGCAATCACGTCGCCCGAAGGTGCATTACGTAAAGAATCTAATTGAATGCGGTCTTCACCAATTTGGATCGTCCCTGCGTTATTTTGACCTTCGAAACGGTTTGCTTGACCTAAGAAGTCAAACACAAACGGCGTTGCAGGCTTTTCATAAACCTCGCGGGGTGATCCAATTTGCTCGACGTTCCCTTTATTCATCACAATGATTTGATCCGCGACCTCTAAAGCTTCTTCTTGGTCATGCGTTACAAAGATTGAGGTGATATGAAGTTCATCATGCAAAGTACGTAACCAACGACGGAGCTCTTTACGTACTTTTGCATCCAAAGCACCAAAAGGCTCATCTAGTAACAGTACGCGTGGTTCAACCGCCAAAGCACGTGCCAGTGCAATACGTTGACGCTGACCGCCAGAAAGTTGAGCTGGGTAACGATCTGCCAAGAACCCCAATTGGACTAAGTCCAGCAAACGTGTGACACGTTTTTTAATTTCAGCTTCAGATGGGCGTGTTGCACGTGGGCGAACGCGGAGACCAAAGGCGATATTGTCAAATACAGTCATATGGCGAAACAAGGCATAGTGCTGAAATACAAAACCAACTTCACGTTCACGTACGTGTACATTGGTTGCATCTTCACCTTCCAAGATGACTTGACCGCCATCTGCGGACTCAAGTCCCGCAATAATACGAAGCAGGGTGGTTTTACCACAGCCTGATGGGCCAAGTAATGCAACCAATTGACCATCAGGAAAATCGAGAGAAATGTTATTCAGCGCATGGAACGCACCAAAGTGTTTTTCAATATTTTTAACTTGAATACTCATGAGGTCATTCCTTTAAACTGTTGAATCATTATGTTTGTTTTGCTTTTCTTGGCGAATCTCAACCCATGTTTTTAACACAAGGGTCACAATCGCTAAAAGCGCCAAGAGTGAAGACACAGCAAAAGCCGCACTGAAGGTATATTCGTTATAGAGAATCTCGACATGCAGAGGTAAGGTATTGGTTTCACCACGAATATGACCTGAAACGACCGATACCGCACCAAATTCACCCATTGCACGTGCATTACACAGAATGACGCCGTAAATCAGACCCCATTTGATGTTAGGTAGGGTTACTTTCCAGAAGGTTTGCCAGCCTGATGCACCGAGTACAATCGCAGCTTCTTCTTCTTCAGTTCCTTGGGCTTCCATGAGAGGAATAAGTTCACGTGCAACAAAAGGAACAGTAATAAAGATTGTTGCTAATACAATGGCAGGAACGGCATACAAAATTTTGATGTCGTTATCCATAAGCCAACTACCGAACCAACCTTGCGTACCAAAAATCAGCACCAGCATTAAACCAGCAATAACAGGGGATACTGAAAATGGCATATCAATAATTGTGGTTAAGATGGATTTACCACGAAAGTTAAATTTGGCCACACACCAAGCGGCTGCAACACCAAATACGACATTCAGTGGGACTGCAATCACCGCGGTTAATAAAGTGAGTTTGACTGCGGAGAGAGTGTCTGGATGAACCAAGGCTTGTGCATAGACGCCAACCCCTTGTTTAAAGGCCTCAACGAACACCAAAATCAGCGGTAAGATCAAACAGCTTAAAAAGAACAGTAGAGCAATCGTAATCAGGGTGTAGCGAACCCAAGTTGGCTCACGTGTTGCATCACGCGATTGTAACTTTTCAGCAAGCGCATTACTGTTGATATTCATCGTGCTGTTCTCCCTGTACGACGGCTTGCCCATGCTTGTAACAAGTTAATCAGGAATAAAATGGCAAAAGACAGCACCAACATGACGACTGCAATCGTGGTTGCACCCGCATAGTCATATTCTTCTAAGCGTGAAATAATCATGAGCGGCGCAATTTCTGTTTTAAACGGTTGGTTCCCTGCAATAAAGATCACTGAACCGTATTCACCGACGCCACGAGCAAAGGCAAGTGCAAAACCGGTGATGAGTGCTGGAAATAAAATCGGCAAAATCACTTTGGTCACAATCTGTAAACGGTTGGCACCTAATGCTGATGCTGCTTCTTCTAACTCTGTTTCCAAGTCACTGAGAACAGGTTGCACAGTCCGCACTACAAAAGGAATACCAATAAAAATCAGTGCCAATGTAATACCAATTGGGGTATAGGCCACTTGAATTCCTAAAGGCTCAAGATACTGACCGATCCAACCTGTAGGGGCATAAAGCGAAGTGAGTGCAATACCTGCAACAGCGGTGGGTAAGGCAAATGGTAAGTCGACCAAGGCATCTACAATGCGTTTACCCGGAAAACGGTAACGAACTAAACACCATGCTAGAAGTAGACCAAAAACCACATTAATAAACGCGGCGATCAGGGCTGTACTAAAACTGAGCTGCAAAGATTTTAAAATACGTTCTGAACTTAAAATTTCCCATAAACCATCCCAACCAATGCCTAAAGATTTAATAAAAACAGCGGACAATGGAATAAGAACGATTAATGACAAATATGCTAGGGTAAAGCCTAGAGAAAGACCAAATCCTGGCAGCACTCGGGATCGCTGCGACATGATTACTCCTCAAAGAGAGAAAGCTGACCTAAAAAGAGTCAGCTCAAATAAAACTGAATTTCGGCACAAGTATCATTTGCAGCGTTTAAATTGCAAATTTAAATAAATACTTGCTTTCATTGTAAAAACTAATGTTTTTTAGCACATTTTCTGAAATCAAAAAATCATAAATTTCAGGGAATGGCCCAAAACCTGACGCCACATTAATATGTCCGACTTGCCCCAAGTTCTTAGGTCTAATTTTCCATGCTTTTGCCAGTTGCAGCGCATCTTGAAAATTGAGCCAAGGATCATTTTCACTGATGATCATTTGGGTGGGAACTTGTAGCTTGAGTTGGTGGAAATACTGTTGATAGTCGTTTTGGCTCTCACGAGCAAAACCAGCATCACCAAAGCGAGCAGGGTTAGCTGGTGCAACCAGAACTAAATTTTTGATTTTTTGATTTAGTTCAGGATGCTGTGCTAAAGCCGCGACTGTCGTTAAACAGCCAAAGCTATGCGCCACAATTTGAATCGGTTCCTGAATGGATTGAACTGTTTTGACAAATTGTTCAATCCACTCGTGGAGTACAGGTTTATTCCAATCCTGCTGCTGGACACGAGAGCATGACTTGAGCTGACGTTGTAACCACGATTGCCAGTGGTCATGTTCACTTCCACCCACGCCCGGTACAATTACAGTATGAATCATGTCGATGCTCCCTTATAGCTTTTTACTGGACTCGATTTTATTTCGTCGTATTGGCTTTCACAATTTGGTCAAATACACCACCATTTTCAAAGTGCTGTTTTTGTACCTTGCTCCAACCACCAAATTCTTTATCAATGGTCACCAACTTCAACGGTTTGAATGTGGCTGCATATTTTTTCAAGACAGTTGCATTACGTGGGCGATAGAAGTTTTTCGCCGCAATTTCCTGTCCAGCAGGTGAATACAAATAGTTGAGATATGCTTTCGCCAGATTCAGATTGCCGTCTTTTTCCGCATTTTTTTCAACAATGGCAACAGGTGGTTCTGCCAAAATAGATAAGGAAGGCGTCACGATTTCAAATTTACCCGGTTGTTCACGAATTGCTAAGTGCGCTTCGTTTTCCCATGCTAAGAGAACATCACCGATACCGCGTTCAGCAAAAGTTGTGGTTGCACCACGTGCACCTGAATCCAGCACTTTGGTATTTTTATAAATTTTACGCACGAATTCTTGTGCTTTTGTATCGTTACCTGCAGGTTGATGTTTTGCCCAAGCCCAAGCTGCTAAGTAGTTCCAGCGTGCACCACCTGATGTTTTTGGATTTGGTGTAATAATGCCAACACCCGGCTTAATGAGGTCGCCCCAGTCTTTAATGCCTTGTGGGTTACCTTTACGGACGAGGAATACAATAGTCGAAGTATATGGTGTCGAGTTATTGGGTAATTTCTTTTGCCAGTTGGTCGGTAAAAGTTTTGCTTTTTCAGCAATTACATCGATATCTGCTGCAAGAGCAAGTGTCACAACATCTGCACCTAAACCATCAATGACCGAACGGGCTTGTTTACCCGAGCCGCCGTGAGACTGTTTGAAGTTAATGTCTTGTCCTGTGCGTTGTTTCCAATAAGCGCCAAACTGTTTGTTGACATCTTCATACAGTTCGCGTGTTGGATCATACGACACGTTAAGGAAATCTTTTGCTGCAACACCAAAAGATGTGACTGAAACTAGCGCTGCTAGTACCCCAATTTTTAACTTAGATAAGCTCATGTGAGACCTCAAATTTTAAACGTTCTTAAACATGAGGAAAGAATACTGCGAGTCTTATTGCTAAAAAAATAATAAAAAATGAATTTTATATGAATAAAAAAGAAAAAGAGTTCTGCTTAGAATTCATTAAACTAAAGCAGAAAATTATTTCAGGGTAGATTGGCATGCATTGCTATAAAAATGCACAGGAAATCAAACAAATAGAATTATTAGATCGTGCATTTCACTATGGAGATGGTTGTTTTAGTACAGCGCGTATCCGTGATGGTGTGATTGAGCTAGAGTCTCTACACATAGCACGCTTGAAATTGGCCTGTGAAAGACTGTTGTTGTCAGCAGATTTAGCCTTTATTCAGCGCAGCATCGTGCAATTAAAACAAACCTATGCACACTTAAACGGAACGCTGAAAATTATTATTAGTCGGGGTGAAGGGCAGCGCGGTTATAGTTTGCCAGCACATCCTGCTGACGTTTGGGTATTTTTCTATCCGCAAGCATCAGAGGCTTTCACATACAGTGAAATTGGTTCAGGGGTACTGCAACATGCGATTGGGCTGAATATGCCGCAAATGGTGGGGGTAAAAAGTTTAAACCGTTTAGAGCAAGTCTTGCTCAAGCATGAAGCAGAACAGCACGGTTGGTTGGAAGCTTTGGTCACAGATGTGCAAGGTTCTGTCGTTGAAGGTGTGAGCAGTAATTGTTTCATTCTGCTAAATGATCGATGGATTAGTCCCGAACTTCGTTATAATGGCGTACATGGTGTCATGCGTGCCGAAATATTGGCACGGATGCAGCAACAAGGGATGAGCTGTGAGCTGAGAATGATTGATATGGAAGAAATTCCACGCTTTCAAAGTTTATTTTTCTGCAATGCCTTGAGTCCTATGAAAATAGCCAAAAGTTTGAATCATCAGCACTTAGATGTTCAGCCGTGTATAGATTTGTTCCATCGTCTTCAACTTAATCAGATGTAGTAGTATGTCCGCAGCCAAAACCAAATCGAAAAAGAAAGCTCAACCACCCCAACGCAAAGTGAAAGGGTTGTTATTGATTGCTGTGAGCATCATTGTTTTATTGATGATTGTACTGTGGTCGAGTTTATTTAAATCCTATCCTGTCGAAGGTAAAAAGCAGTTATTGGCAATTAACTCTGGCGATACCTATTCCGGTTTTATTGACCGCTTAGCCAAAGAAGACATGGCTAGTTTTCCCATTATTTTAAAGCTCTATCAAAAAATATTTATTCATGACACGTTGAAAGCCGGTGTTTATGAAGTGCGTGAAGGTATGAGTATTCGCCAAGTTTTGGATATGATTTCCAATGTCGATAATGCCGAGATGAATCGTATATTGGTGATTGAAGGGACGACCTTTAAACAGCTGATCGAGGCATTGAAAAAGGATGCATTGGTTAAAAAGGAAGTCTCCAATTTACCCATGGATCAGCTTTTAAAAGCATTAGATATTCCGTATACGCATGCTGAAGGACTTTTTGCCCCCGATACTTACTTCTTCGCCAAAGGGGAGTCAGACAAAAAAATCTTAACGGATTTATACAAACGCCAAATGAAAGCTTTAGATGAAGCGTGGGTAAACCGTGCGGCAAATTTGCCGTATAAAGACAAATACGAAGCCTTGATCATGGCCTCTATCATTGAAAAAGAAACCAATGTTGACCGTGAACTGGAGCAAGTTTCGGGTGTGTTTGCGCGTCGCCTTCAACTTGGCATGCGTTTGCAAACGGACCCAACGGTGATCTATGGTATGGGCGATAAATACACAGGCAACATTACCCGTCAAGACTTGCGGACCCCAACAGCCTATAATACTTATACCATCAATGGTTTACCTCCTACACCAATTGCTTTGCCAAGTAAAAAAGCCATTGAAGCCACTATGCATCCAGACAGCAGTAAAAACATCTACTTTGTTGCAACGGGCAATGGTGGGCACACATTTAGTGAGACTTTAGAGCAGCACAACCAAGCTGTAAAAGAATATCTCAGCGTTTTAAAAACCAAGAAGGATGAATAGATGTTTATTAGTTTTGAGGGCACAGAAGGTGTCGGTAAAACCACACTGATTCGCAAAATTTATGAGCATCTAGAACAACAAGGTCAGCAGGTTGTTTTAACGCGTGAGCCAGGTGGTACACCAATGGCTGAGCAAATTCGCTCGCTATTATTGTCAGTCAATCATGAAGAGTCGATGTCGAATGATACCGAACTGCTGCTGATGTACGCGGCTCGTGCACAGCACTTACAACAAGTGATCGTGCCTGCTTTAACGAAACATAAAACCGTATTGTGTGACCGTTTTACCGATGCCAGCTTTGCTTACCAATGTGCAGGACGTGGTTTAAGCCAGTCGAAGCTGCAACTGCTGAATGAGAACTTTGTCAGCCATATGCCTGATATTACATTTTGGCTCGATGCCCCGATTGAGACAGGCATGTCTCGTGCGCGGGAAAGAGGAGCTTTGGACCGTTTTGAACAAGAAAAAGTCACGTTCTTTGAAAAAGTCAGAGCAGGTTATCAGCAGTTATGGGAACAATATCCTGAGCGGGTCAAACGCTTGGATGCGACCCAGTCACCAGAGCAGGTTTTTGCACAAGCGCTGCAATATTTAAACTAAAAATATGCCTGAAATGTTATTTCAGACTGTAGTGAAATGCATTTTTCTTTTATAGTCAGTGACAAAGGACTGTATGTTGAAGAAAAAATGAAAAGTAACTTAACTGAGATTGTGGCTTTTTTAGAAAAGGAATTTCCGCAAAGTTTAGAAAAATGTCGTATCGAATCTGTCACTAAGCGCGCAGCAACAGTTGTGTATCACGTCGATGAGCGCGATTTGAGACCGGGTGGAACGGTATCAGGCCCAACCATGATGACCCTTGCAGACTATGCATTGTATATCGCTATTTTAGGGGAAATTGGGCTGGTCGGTTTAACCGTGACCACCAATTTATCGGTCAACTTTCTAAGTAAACCCGCAGCATCTACAAATATCCGCGGTGAATGTAAGTTAATGAAAGTTGGCAAAGCATTGGTGGTTGGGGATGTGTGGTTGTATTCAGTGGGTAAGGATGAACCCATTGCACATGTGGTGGGAACTTATTCTATTCCACCCAAATCTTAAAATAATGATCGCATAAAAAAGCCTGACGAATCAGGCTTTTTTTAAATTAGTTATTCACTAAAGGGGTTTCAACTTTAAAATTTAAAGGGGTGAGTACGGTTTTACGCAGTTCATTCGACAGTTCAGGGTAATCTAAAGTGTAGTGTAGACCGCGCGATTCTTTACGCTCCATAGCACAACGCACGATCATTTCAGAGACTAAAACCAAATTACGCAGTTCGATCAGATTTTTGCTGACTTGGTAATCTTGGTAATACTCGGTAATTTCTCGCTTCAACATTTCAATGCGGTGTAGCGCACGTTCAAGACGTTTCGTAGTACGCACAATGCCGACGTAGTTCCACATGGTTTGACGGAGTTCATCCCAGTTCTGCAAAATCACCACATCTTCATCAGGATTCATCACTTGTGAGTCATCCCAAGACGGAGCAGTTGGGGATTGGTAATTTGAATCAAAACTTTTTTCGATGTGCTCTGCTGCACTCATGCCATACACAAAACACTCTAACAGTGAGTTGCTGGCCATACGGTTGGCGCCATGCAAGCCAGTATATGAGGTTTCCCCAATCGCATAGAGACCTGTAATGTCAGTTTGACTGTGTTCATCAACCACTACACCGCCACAGGTATAGTGCGCAGCAGGAACAACAGGAATCATTTCCTTGGTAATGTCGATGCCGAGTTCGAGTAAGCGTGCGTACAAGGTCGGAAAATGTTCTTTAATGAAACTTTCGGGCTTATGGCTAATGTCGAGCCATACGTGACGAATTCCTAAGCGTTTGATTTCATAGTCAATAGCTCGCGCCACAATGTCACGTGGAGCCAGTTCTGCGCGTTCATCAAAGCGCAACATAAAGCGTTCGCCATCGGGTAAACGTAAATAAGCACCTTCACCACGCATTGCTTCAGTAATGAGGAAAGAGCGTGCTTGCGGGTGGTATAAACAGGTTGGGTGGAATTGGTTAAATTCCATATTGGCCACGCGGCAACCCGCACGAAACGCCATGGCAATACCATCGCCCGTTGCAATGTCTGGGTTCGAGGTATACAGATAGGCTTTCATGGCACCGCCACACGCCAGCGCGGTAAAAGGGGCTAAAAAGGTATGTACTTTTTCAGTCTTTTCATCGAGTGCATAGAGTCCTAATGCACGATTTTGTTCTTCCAAGCCCAGTTTTTGAGAGGTAATTAAATCGATAGCGATGTAATTCTCAAAAATGGTGATGTTGTCTTTTTCAATCGCACGCTCAACTAAGGTGGTTGAAATGGCACGACCTGTAGCATCTGCGGCATGAATAATACGGCGTTGAGAATGTCCACCTTCACGTGTTAGATGCAATTGCTCTTGATCATCAAGGGTAAACTGCACGCCGTGTTTCAGTAGAAAATCAACAGAAGGTTTACCGCCTTCAACGGTTTGCTTTACGGCTTCGGTCTCACACAAGTGAGCGCCCGCAATCATGGTGTCATCAATGTGCTGTTCGATGGAATCCGTTTCATCTAAAACAGCGGCAACGCCACCTTGTGCATAGAAGGTACTTGCATCGGTCAGGTTTGATTTTGCAAGAACAGCAATATTGAAATGTTGAGGCAACGATAAGGCCAAGCTCAGGCCTGCACCGCCACTTCCCACAATAATCACATCAAAATGATGTGTTGTGTTTAAATTAGACATGTCCATCAGCTAATTTGGAAAAAGTTCGCTAATGACAGCGCTTTTTTCACGAAAAGGCAAGGGTAAAATCTCTACAATTGATGGGAAATATAAATAAAGAACGTATTTTTTAAGCAAATTTTAAGCTCTTGTTTATACAAACATAATAGAACATATTATTACCCAAGATAGACAAAGATTATGCTAAAAACGCTAATACATAAATTGATAACAAACATATAGGTCAATACTTGATATGAAAAGTCGCGCGATACAAACTGGTTTTTTTGCTGTTGCATGCACAATGGCTGCGGTGCAAACACAAGCAGCACCTGTTGATTTCTCAAACTTAGTTGAGCAAGTTAGCCCTGCGGTAGTGAGTGTCAATGTGGTTAAAAAGATGACTCAAGAAGAGTTACTGCAGCAGCAAATACCTGAGATTTTGAAGCGTTTTTTTGGTAATCAAGTCATTATTCCGCAGCAGCAAGCGCCGCAAGAAAAAACGGCTTATGGCAGCGCATTTTTTATTAGTAAAGATGGGTATTTACTGACAAACCACCACGTCGTAGAAGATGCATCGAAAGTCACGATTATGTTTAATGACCGTCGTGAACTGGATGCAACTGTAGTAGGTAGTGATGAACGAACGGATGTGGCCCTGCTTAAGGTGAATGGTACGAATTTTCCATCACTCCGTGCTGGCAATGTTGATCAATTGCGTGTAGGTGAACCTGTGCTTGCGATAGGTTCACCGTTTGGTTTTGATTACTCGGCTTCGGCAGGAATCGTGAGTGCGAAAATGCGCAATATGATGGGGGAGACATCGGTACCCTTCATTCAAACCGATGTGGCTCTCAACCCAGGAAACTCAGGCGGTCCGTTATTCAACCAACAGGGTGAAGTGGTTGGGGTGAACTCGCGTATCTTCAGTGGTACGGGCGGTTATATGGGGCTGTCTTTCTCGATTCCAATTGATGTCGCAATGGATATTGCTGACCAACTTAAGAAAACCGGCAAAGTGACCCGTTCTTATTTAGGCTTTAATCTACAAGATCTAGACCGCAATTTGGCAGAGTCTTATAATTTGCCAAAACCTGAAGGTTCATTGATTACCAATGTTCAGCCGAATTCACCTGCGCAGAAAGCGGGACTAAAAGCAGGCGATATTATTTTAAAATTCAACGGAACGCCGATTTCACGTACCTCTGAGTTGTTGAACTATTTAAATCGTACCATGCCAAATCAAACGGTACAGCTTGAAGTACTGCGTGATGATAAAAAGCGTAATATATCGGCAACATTAACCACAGCACCAGATGATACACCTGCAAAATCAGATACAGTTACACAAAGTAAAGGGCCTGTGTTAGGTATTGCTATCCGAAATTTAGCACCTGCTGAATTGTCACAGCTCAATGTGAAAGGTGGTGTGTTAATTCAAGAAGTGAAACGTGGCGGTGCAGCAGCACAGTCAGGTATGGCGGCTGGTGATGTGGTCACTCACATTAATAATAAAGTCGTAAAAGACACCAATGATTTTGTCCAAGCGGCGTCTGAGTTGAAAAAAGGTCAGGTTGCCCGCGTTGGAATCATCCGACAAGGCACACCAGCCATTTTAGGGATGCGCATCCAATAAGCGAAAAAAACCACTCTTCGGAGTAATGCCAGTCAGTTAAGAAATTGACTGGCATTTTCTTGGGTACTTTTGAGGCTTTATTTTGACGACTCTAGGGCATTGCCTTGATCTTCTTTCAGGCAAAACAAACATTTTAGACTGTTCCAGCAA
>NZ_MVOM01000034.1:0-43686 GCF_002018895.1 Acinetobacter sp. MF4640
CCCGATTAATGAGAGCGTGATTATAGGAAGACCAGTTGGTTGTACGATAAGTTTTAGGAGTAGGTTTATTCATTTTGAAATTATAGGACTGAATAAACCTTATAGGCTAGGTTTGTGCAACAAAGCCGATCAAAACTATCAAACACAAGTAGAATTACAAGCTTATCCGAGTTTTATGGAAAGCGTACCAACTAATGAGGCTGCAGTAATTAGAAAAGAATTAGCACTAAAATATTTTGGTAAAGAAATTGATGGATCCACTCACAAGGACATGTCTAACTTAATTTCTGATCAAATGAAAAATACAACTGAAATGATAAAAGCGACAACAGAAGTCCTAAAACAAAAATAATAAGGAGAGCCCTTTGATTAGGGCCCTCTTAATACCCCACCCAACTGCTCAATAACATCGTCCAACCCGTCCCAATCTTCAAACATATCTAGCTGCCCGATCTTGTACTTGTACGTTGCCCATTCTCCATCACGTGGAAAGCGCTGAATGCCTGTTTCTGAACGCCAAAGCTCGATCAATGCATCCCCATTGTCGTAATTAGGAATACCGCCTCTAGCCCACTCTGAGACCGTAGAAGCGCTCGACACTGGTAGTACGTCTGCAATCTTCTCATGTGTCCATTTCAAACGGCCTAAATCCAAGATCATTCGGTTGAAGTCAGGTCGCTTATAGCCACGGCGCTTGACTAGAAATTCTTTAACTTTCTTCTTCGTACGCTGATTGATAAAACGCGCGCGCGCGCGAGGAGACTGTGCAAACACTATAGAATCAACAACTAAATCACTCATTTTTGAAGCTCCAGAACTGTAATTTTTATAAGACCGCCTTTGATAACTTCCCCACGTTTTACGCTTAATTCATCGAATTGTTCGTCGTCTACGCATAGGCCACATTTCACAAGACTATCGATCGTTGCTTTTAAGAAATTATCGATGTCACGGCGTTGTTTATTGGGAAAGTGAAAAGTCACATCTAGTTTTAGACGTGCCATAGTGTTTAATTGCGGGATAGTCATAGCAACGAGATCATGAAAATCACGACCACGGTCACTAACTTTGCATGTACGTCCAGTACCCACCCAATAGTTGTTTACCGATGGTGGAGTTGATGGAATTTCACACTTTAAAATTACCTTTCCCTCTCCTTTCGTATTTGGCTCTGTAATCGCGTCTAAGGCTTGTTGATTTGCTTTACGTACCTTCGTATCATTTTTCTGTTTAGATTGCTGCAATGCGTTATTTTTTCGCTTTTCGTGGCGTTTTAAATGAAGTTCTAGCTCTCTTTCACTCATTCTCATGATTAAGCCCCGATTTCAGTTAATTTATTCATGAATGAGTAATTGGCCTTACCAACGTACTGACACCATCCCCAACCCTCACGCCAAAACATCCAAAGTCCTTTTTCGTTTTTCCAAACTGTGCCGTCTGCTTCGTAGTGAGTTGCCCCTTCAGGTTTGCTTTGAGAGTTCATAGGCTTGCCCCTAGATCAACCACAAAGCCCAGCTCATGCAGATATGGACCATAGATATCTGCGTATTCAGGTTTACGGATGTTTGAGCTAATCCGGGTTTCGAATGCTTTTTGAGATTCACCGACGTTTGAGTGCTTTGATTTGAAACTTTGGTAATTGCACAGCTCAGAAACGAAATAATTCACTTGTGCATCTGACAAGCCTTTGCTTTTCGGTTTTGAAGATTTAGCCTTAGGCGCTGAAAGTTTTTGAATGCGATAGATCCAGTAATTCATCCAACCTTGCGCCGTGGTTTTTTCTCGACTGGTAGACCACTGGGCAAAGTTTTTTAACTCACTCAGAATTTTTGAATCATCGAGTTTTGGATTGATTCGTTTTGCTTGGTCAGCAAGATCAGTTTGAATCGTGTAGACACCTGCAAGCTCTCTCAAGCTGTACAGATTTTTATTGTCCTCGTGGTATTCGACAGAATCGCTAAAGATTTCTGTTTCTGAGTTATCCACAGGAAGATCATCTTTTTTTATATTTTTAAATTTATATTTAATATTATCTTTCTTAGTGTGCCCATTTTCGGCAGTAGTGCTGTTGCCATTTTCGGCACTACCCTTATGCCAATTTTCGGCAGTAGTTCCATTTATAGGCAGTGCCGTTTTTAGGCATGGGTTAGTAACAGTAAACTTATTAGTTTTACCATCTTCACGGTGAACGGAAAGTAAACCCAAGCTCTCTAATTGCTTTACAGCTTCAAACAAAGTATGTGGCTTTTTAATAGCAGTTTTTTTAAGCAAAAATTTAGACTCAATAGCCCAATCTTTGCGACTAAATCCCTTGGTGAATCTATTAATAACTACATAACATTTAAGTGAATTGCCTGTCATTTTTGCTATGTAATCATCATCTACTAGATAGTTAGGCAAAGGCGTATAACCACTACCTTCAGGTTTGGTAGACATATCAGCCTCTTGCTTTGGCTGTGGTGACTTTTTAAATGGGATAACTTGTGCAGTATTCATATCTTCACAGCCCCCACCTTTCGTGTTAAATTCATCATCGGGTTCCAACCTAGTCGGTTACTTTTCGGAGTGAACGGCAAGAAAGTCCAATTGTTCGCGCAATTGGGCTTTTTTTTGTGCCTGTGGTTTTGGTGTGACATCTATAAAGCGTGGAGGAGCTTGAAGCTCAAAAGACGTGTCTACGGTATCTGTGGTCAGACGCATGAGTGATGCGAGATTATTTAAGCGTTCCCGAACTTCAGAGATATTCGACATGCCAAGACTTCTAATGTGCTCAGATAATGTTTTGCTATCAGACTTAGCAATTGCTTCTAAGTCCCGCTTTTCTTCGTACGTGCATTTAAAAGTGATGCTCTCGGTGAGTTTTTCAGACATGGGCTCACCTATTGAATTTTTGCTACACAAGCCAAATCAGCTTTTAGTTTATTTTTTGTCAGAATTTGAATACGCGCCTGTGTATCCAATGGGATGCCACGGTGTCTCCATTTGCTAATTGTTCCGCGAGTAACAGCTAAAACTGTTTTAGTAAGATGAATATCTTTATCAACACCGAAATGGTTCTTTAAATCATCAACGGTCATGTTTACCTCAATAAACCAATAGTTTCCATTAGTAAACCATAAGTTTCCACATTCTTCAATGTGTTTGTTTACTATAGGAAACATTAAACGGAGTGTTTTTATGGGTTCAATTAGAGATCGAATAATTCAAAGAATGACTGATCTAAAGCTCAAGCAGGTTGATTTAATGGAAGCAACAGGTGCAACGAAGGGAGCTGTATCAAAGTGGGTTTCAGGGACAAATGTGCCTAGATCTGAATTTATGCCCGCACTTGCACGGATTTTAAAAACATCTGAGAACTGGCTTTTAACTGGGAATTCAACGCCCGAACTTATGCAGGTTGAACCTTGGGATAGTAGTACCCCGCTTGATAATGACGAAGTGGAAATACCCTTCTTTAAAGATTTTTCATTTGCATGTGGTGGCGGCTCAATCAGTGAAGCAATTGCAAACGAAACGCGCAAATTGAGAATGTCAAAAGCAACGCTCAGAAACTTGTCTATTACAAAAGAGAATGCTGTTGCTGCCACGGCCATGGGCGACTCAATGAGTCCAACTATTAAAGATGGCGATACAATCCATTTAGATTTGGGCAGAAAAAATATTAAAGACGGTAAGATCTTTGCTATTTGCATTGGTGGTTTGTTCTACTGCAAACGCCTGTACAACTTGCCTTTAGGTGGTGTCCGTATTGTTTCTGACAATTCGACTGAGTTCCCTGAGCTTCATTTGAGCGAACAGGAAAGAATTGATCAACAATTTGAAATTATTGGATGGGTTTGGCAAATATCTAGTTTAGAAAATTGGTGACGTTATGATTGATTCATGGATTAACTATCAATATACAAACATATTTGGTTTTTTGATTTTTGCGTCAATCGCGTGGCTCGGAACAAAATCCGATATTGCAAAAGATATACTTGCTCTTCTTTTGGTCGTTTTATTACTAGTGCCAGTTCCATTGGTTATGTATGTACATTTCTCAAGATCGCACTGGATTGAGTTTATTTTTTGTGGATTTATACAAGCTGGCTTAACCTATTTATGCTTTATCTTTGTTCGCTATATGTTTAATTATCATAAGAATTCTAAGTATATTTTTTGGGAATAATAAAACTGCGAACCCGACGCAGTCCTTTGAATCAGGTGGAGATGATTGTGAATAATGAAGTAAAGCAAGCAATTGCACTTGAAATTGCTAAAATGAAAATGTCAGCCTTACACCAACATGATCAAAAACTTGGTATTAATGCTGATCTTTGGGTTGAGGAATTTCACAAAGCCTTAGAGCGAGTTTATGAAGCAGAGAGAAACTACGCTAAAGAAAAAAAGGCTATTCGCCAGCATTCTGATTATTAGTATTTTCCCATTCTTTAGGATATTCCCCTGTATTTATGAATTCCTCAGCAATCATGACATCGGGAATAATGCGCTCAATGCAATACCCCTCTGAAAGCATTGCTGTAACAATTTCTTTGCGCCATTCCGCTAATTGATTCTTATCCATAACAAACTCCATCTAACCCATCCCTGTGATGGGTTTTATTTTGTCTATTAAAGCATAAAGTTTCCTAATTAAAAATAATTTGTTTCCTATCATAAACTTTATGTTGACTTAAAAGTTTCCTTTGGTAAACTTTATCTCGTACCCACAAAAAAGCCCCGACGGTCTGGACAACTACGGAGCTTACTCAAAGAGCGAGATAAGTATGAAACAAACAGCATCACATAGTCAAACACCGACATTCGTTAAAAACGAAAGCAATACAAAGCCTGTGCTTTACCAGCACCCCACTCCTGCAGAAATGCGTACCCCTCGTTTAGCCATTATCAAGGCGAATGCTATCGAAGCTTTCATCTTCTTTGTGCTTGTCCTCTTAGGTTGGTTAGGTATTTCACTATTTGTTTCATTGGTTTTAGGGGGCTGATATGTCGACTGCCAATGAATGGAGAAAGCTAAGATCTAGATATAGCAGCATTAGCCAGTACTCCAAAAGACAGGTTCTGAAAAGCAAAAAAGACCTAGAAGATTTTGCTAACTGGCTTGTGGATCAAGGCGCTGAAATTCTCTTAAACCCATGCCAACACGAGTCATTACGTTTTTATCTAAATAATGAACTTGGCATCGTTTGGAGCAAAGGTTCAGGAAATTTACTAGCTCACGATATGGGGAGTAAATACAGCTCAAAGCAAAGCCGTAAACAACCAAAAATCAGTGCTGTGGTTTTTGAATACTGTTATTCATGCAAAGAATTACAAGAGCTTAGTGGTGACCAGTGTTCCGTTTGTCATAGCTACATCAAATTTTAGGAAATAAGAATATGAATGCATTTGTAGAACTACCGACTGCATCACTCATTGAAAAAATGAGCAATGAGGAATACCACTCACGCCCTGAGTTTAGCTCTAGCCAGTTAAAAGACATGCTGCGTTCAAGTGCTCACTTCTACTCAAACAACATTGCGAAAGAAGTTGAACGCGAAACCAAAACAGCTATGAGCTTTGGAACATTGGCACACACCCTGTTCTTAGAGCCTGAACAGTTTGAACATGAGTTCATTATCGCGCCTAAGTTTGACCGCCGTACAAAGGTTGGTAAAGAAGAGGCTTTGGCTTGGGAACATGCCAATCAAGGCAAAATTTTAGTTGATGCTGAACAGGTTGAAGGTGCAAAACGTATTGTGACCAACCTACAGAAACTCAGCTCTTATGCAGACATGCAGAACAACTACGGTATGCCTGAAGCAAGCATATTCTTTACCGATCCAATCTATGGCTTAGAACTTCGTATTCGTCCTGATTGGCACATTGCACCCTGTAAAGCCTTTCCAAACGGCTTGATCTTGGATTTAAAGACTACGACCGATGCACGTGCACATGCTTTCTCTAAAAAGTGTTCTGACTTTGGTTATGACCTTTCTGCAGTTATGTACCGTGAAGGCTTCCAGCAGTACTACCAAACAGAAGATAAACCGCCTTTTATTCTGTTAGTTGCTGAGAGTTCAATTCCGCACAACGTCAAGCAGTACAAGGCAGCAGACCTATTTTTAAGTGTTGGTGAATCTCGATACAACAAATCAAAAGAATTACTGGCTGAGTCTCTTCTTATCAATGAATGGGACGGCTACTCACTCGAAATGGAAGATTTATTCCTTCCGCAATACATGACTAAACAAGCTTTAGAAAACGATTTTAACTAATTAGGAATTTTAAAAATGAATGCTCAAACTCAAATCTCGAACTCAAACCAATCAGTCGGACTATTAAACCTTGAAGCTTTTGAACTGTCTCAACGTATTGCAAAAATGCTGTCCAGTTCAACACTGGTGCCGGAACAGTACCGCGCAACAATTCAAAAGAAAGCTGGTAAAGATGAATATGGCAACCAGTTATGGCGCGAAGAACCAAACCCAAATGGTTTATCTAACTGTGTAATCGCTCTAAATATGTCTAATCGCATGGGTGCTGATCCACTCATGGTTATGCAAAACCTTTATCTGGTGAATGGTCGCCCCTCTTGGTCATCTCAGTTCATTATGGCTGGTATTAATAGCAGCGGACGTTTCTCTGCCCTTCGTTTTGAATTGGAAGATTTGGGCGAAAAAGAAGTTGAATGCGTGGAAACTGTTTGGGAAAACCGCAAACCAAAGAAAATATCTAAAACTGTCAAAATTCATGATTTTAGCTGTGTGGCCTGGGCTATCGAACGTGAAACTGGTGAACGCTTAGAGTCATCAAAAATCACAATTGAGATGGCTGTTAAGGAGGGTTGGTACACCAAAGAAGGTAGCAAATGGCAAACAATGTCAGAGCAAATGCTTCGCTACCGTGCTGCCTCATTCTTTGGTCGTGTCTATGCGCCTGAATTGCTGATGGGTTTACGCTCAGCTGAGGAAGAACAGGACCGCATTATTGATGTAACACCAGAAGCGGAATCAAAAGTAATTAATGCATCTGATTTTAAGCACATTAAAGGATTAATTTTAAAAGCTAAGTCGTTGGATAGCCTAGAAGAACTGGAAAGCAGCATTTATGCCTTATCTGATGAATCAGAACGCAATGAATTGATCAAGCTATGGAAAGCCAATGCTGATAAATACAAAGTTACTGATGTTGGTGTTCCTGCAAAAAAGCCTGAGCCTGAAAAGGAAGAAGCACCACCAGTAGAAGAACCGGCACAAGAGAAAAAACCACGTGCCCAAACCAAAAAAGCTGTAATTCAGGAAGATGATGAAAAGTATCAGACACTGCTCACAGATCTTATCGAACGCTCTAAAGCAGCAAAGACAGCAAATGAGGTTAGTGCATTAGTTAAATATACAAATGCTTGGTCTGCCGAACAGCGTGCCCCGCTTCATGAGGCAATTGCTAAACGTCTAGCAGAAATTAAAACAAATGAGCCAGCGTCAACTCAAGAAGTACCAGCAGTAAACGAGATTAAGTCAGCTCAGATCATTGGCGGTCTAAAAATCCAAATCGGTAATGCCCAAAATATTACTGAACTGGAAGCTGTTGCAAAAACCATTCGGGACAATAAGCCAAACCTTACGCCTGACCATATGAACGATGTACTTAACGTCTATGCAGCACGTAAACAGTTCTTAGAAAATCAACTATCCATGTTTGATACAGACGATACCCCTTGGGTAGATAAAGCGATTGCTGAAATTGAAGCTGCCAAAAACCAAGATGAAATTAACAACATCTTTATCGATCCAATGTATGAGGAACAGTCTGATCCTGACCAGCAACGCATTACTAATGCCGCACAAAAACGCGAATCAGAGCTTTTCGGTAATTAATTAGATAAGGCCGTACTGAGTGCGGCCAATTAGGTGGTGAAATGATTGAATGGATTGATTACACGAAACAATCACCTCGCATTGATGGTCGTTATCAAATCTTTATTGCGAGTGAACAGCTAACTGCTGAATATAAACACCCTTTTGGCTTTGCTTGCCCAATTGATGGCTGCGCTTTTGTTCAAGAGTTAATTACACACTGGGCGTTATTACCAGAGCCACCCAAAGGGGAATCATGATGGGATTATCAAAATACACAATCACTATTGAGGCTGACTCCCCACCACAAGTCATGCTTGGGCAGAACATTGGTGGTGGTATTGTCAAAGAGTTGAAAGAAGTTGAGATGGAGTTAGTATCTGCTACTAAATTAGCGGAAAAATATAATCTATCAACGACAACCATCCGTGAGCGCCTTGCATCTATTAATCAAGGTACACAAGGGAAATGCTTGTACAACCCTCGCCTAGCGCACGGCATACTGACAACAAAAAATAAAAGAGGCAGACCGAGAGCTAATTAGCTCTCGCTGTCATTAAACATTTCAACTAGGTCCTGAGCGTCTGGATTGTAGTAAGTGTTAATTAATATCCCAATCGTTTTATGCCCGGTGATCTTTGCTAAAACCTCAACTGGTAATTTCCGAACCTTAACCATTCTTGTGATTGCTTCATGCCGTGAATCGTGGAAATTAATGTGAGGTAGATTCGCCCTTTTTTTAGCTCTTACCCACGTTGCGCAACATATATCCTTGTCGATTGGTACCAGAACGTCATTATTCACAGGCAATAATGAAAGCAGACGCTTTGCTTCTTTCGATAAAGGAACGTTTCGAGACTCGCCATTTTTAGTCATCGGCAGATGTACAAAACCATCTCTCAAATCTGATCTGCGCATTGCCAGTATTTCACCTTGTCGCATTGCTGTTTCAAGCGCAAATAGAAATGCCCATGCTACATAGTGCTTTGACTTCTCAGGTGTAGACACACCATCCCAATCCAACGCTTTAAGCAACACTTCTTGCTGTTCAGGCATAATCCGCTGATTTCGTGATTTTTCCTTACTTGGCATCGGTACAGTTTGCCAAACATTCGACTCAATTAAAAAAAGCTCTTTCAAGGCATAAGTGAAAACAGCCGAATAAATAGCATGCTCATTTCTTAAGGTTGATACTTTAACTTCCTTTTTCCGCTTATTTCGCCATTCAACAATGTCGCTGGGCTTAAAATCATAGATAGACTTATCGGCAACATTGGGTGCTATGCGATCAAGGTTTTTAATCTTGAGCATAATTGTTCTAGCAGAGCGCATATGTCTGCCGTGCTCTTGGTAGTACTTATCGCATAATTGCCGAAATGGGTATGCTGGCTTTATTCCTTGTTCTAGATTAGCCTTACCTGTTTTAAGCTCTAGCAGTTTGATTGATGCCCAGTGCTCGCACTCTTTTGCTGTATCTCTGGTCACTGAGTATCGCTGCTTGTCAAAAGTAACAGTGATACGCCAAGTTGACCCACGTTGTATTGGTTTCGGAAGCTTCATTTTTCTTGGTGCAGATTTGGTGCAGATTGCCTTTTATTCTATCGAGAATGTAGTAAAAGGAAAGAAAATAAAGGGAATTTAGTGCAGATAAAAAATGGATTTTTGTTTTTCTTCATTTAAACCAATCTCATAACATATTGTTTTATAAATTTTATTTTTAAAATATTTTTTATATTTGGTGCTAAATTCTTTAGATACCACCTAAAATCATTGTATACTACCTTTTTATTATGAAGTCCGAATGTACCAAGCAAGATTTGGACATTCCTCTAGTGAAGTTTGATGAGTACTTTATTACTAATTACCTCCGCACCGAGTTCGATTCATGCATGGCATGCTTTAGGTTTAGCACAAGCATTTCAAGCGAAAAATCAACCCTTTCGAGTGTTTTTCTACCAAGATGCTGTTCAAGTTGCCAATGCCCTGCAATGGGTACCTGACGACCAACGGAATCTATGTTCTGAGTGGCAAAAACTCGCCATTCGCCTACCCGTTTGTGTAAGTGCAGCCTTAGCCCGAGGAATTACCGATGCCGAAAATGCACAGCGTCATCAGTTAGCACAGCATAATCTTGCTACAGGTTTTGACTTGGTAGGCCTAGGGGAACTGGCCGATGCTGTTCAGTCTGCAGAGCGCTTAATTCAATTCTAAGTGCTAAGTTTTCAAGAATTTGTTGCTTTTAAAAGGTATATTGTGTGAAATCTGTACTGGTTATTTTAACCCAAGCCAATTTGAACTCTTTGCAGGTGCATGAAAGCCTGTCTGCAACGATGGTTCTTGCAACTTTTGGCTGTGAAGTCAAAGTCTTATTACAAGATGCTGCACTCAGCTTATTAAACAATGCTCAATCATTTGAACCCTTAAAACATGCGTTTAAACTGGCTTCAAATATGGTGGATAGCTTTGAGTTTTATGACTTAAGCCCGATTTGGATTGAAACCAAAAATCAAGCTTCTGCCTTTGTTCAACAAACAGAGCAAGAAATTGAATGTGTTGAACTCAATGCCAATTTAATACAACAGTTTGACCATGTATTGTATTGGTAAGGAAACAATTATGAGCAAAACACTTTATCTCGTGCAGTCTCCATTTTCCGCGACGGAACAAGCGCTGAGTAAATTACAAAACCTGTATCAATCAGGGGATGATGTGGTTTTAATGGGAGATGTAGCCCTGTATATACAGCATACTTTTATTCAGCAGTTAGCCTGTATATTTGTGCTTGAGCAGGATGCTGGAAATATCGCTGCTGCCCATCCGAGTAACCTAGAAACCATCAGCTATGCTAGATTTTCTGAGCTATGCTTAAGCCATAGTCGTTGTATCAGTTTGAAATAATTTTGAGTGTTTAGATGAATTTAGAATTAGACCAAGATGGTCATTTGGTTGATTACACCATTTGGAATCAAGAGGTTGCAAAAGAGCTAGCAAAATCTTTAGAGCTTGAATTGACTGATTGGCACTTTGAAATCCTCATGGCAGTACGTCAGTTTTACCAACAGTTTGGACACTCACCTGCAACACGTCCACTGATTAAGTTTTTAATGAAGACAGTCCGTGCAGACATCAATAATGCCATACTACAAGAAAAGTTTAATACTGGGCTTGTAGCGCGCCATCTGAGTCGTTTGGCAGGCGTGCCAAAACCTGCAAACTGTTTATAAACTTAAGCTTGTTTAACGTCTGATTGAACAGCTAAAGCATCGACATAAACCTGTGTCGGTATCGCTTTGATGTCTTTGGCATGTATGGCATCACCACATTCGTTACAAACCAAATGTGGCTGAATGCTATGCCCACAGGTTTTATGAATAAATTGCACGGGACGACCTAAGCCCTCGTCCATCCATTGATCGGCCCATATTGCCATGGACATCAGCACTGGGTATAAAGCTAGGCCTTTTTCAGTCAGACAATATTCAAAGCGCTCTTGGCGGTCTGTATAGGGTCTTTTCTCCAAAATATCATGTTCAACCAAGCGCTTTAAACGCTCAGAAAGCACATGGCGAGTGACGCCTAAGTTTTGTTGAAAACTTTCAAAACGGCGTGCACCCAAGAATGCATTTCGTAAAATCAACATCGTCCACCGATCACCAATCACCGACAGCGTTCGTGCAATTGAACACGGTTGTTCCCCGATCTCATCCCATTTCATTGTAAAAAACCAAGTCTCTCTTAGTTCTAACGTTAAAAGATTTAAGAGCATAAGAAAAGCTCTTTTTACCCAGCTTTTCTTATGTTGTTTTCACATTTTAGAAGGCTCAAAGACATCTGAACGTCATGAAGACCTAAGCACAGCTCATTTCAGTATTTTGAGGTTGGTCAGTGATCATAAAATCTTCCATTCCCAGCTCACCTTTTTGATATTCATTGAGACGTTTTTGAATGACATAATACAGCGCCTTTTTGTGCACTTTTGACAGGTGCATTTGTTGAAGTTGTTGCTTCAAATGCCCTAACAACACATCTATGGGCTGTTCCTCTTCTTCCATCAAATACAAATAGCCAAAGATCGCACCACTTAATAGTGCTTCAAAAGAAAATTCATGCGAGACATTGTACGCGACCGATGAAAATACACGTTCAAATGCGCTCAACTTACGCAGTGGATCACGTCCAACCCGACGACATGGGTCTTTATAGGCATACTGACAAGATTGATCAAAACTTCGGGCTAAGCGCGTTAAATCATTTTTGCGTTTTGGTAGATAATGCGCCAGACCTTGCGTCACTTCTGCAAGCAGTTTTTCAACATAATACTGCACTCGCGGATCGCCCATCGCTACACCAATGGTCTGATGTCCGAGTAGGCTTGCATACCACGCAGTCATGGCATGTACGCCATTCAATAAACGGTTTTTAATGAGCTGAATATCTGAAATTTGATCTACCAAGATCATTTGACGCATTTTACTGAGTAAGGAGCTTTTATTTTCCACATAGATCGGCATATCCATTTCAGCATTGAAAAGAATTAAATCCATATGTTGTAAAATATGACTCGGTTGAAAATTTTGTCTTAAATCTTCTACATATTCACTGGCACGGCGCTCTTGTTCTGCACTGAGCTTACTAACATCTTCAACTTCAATTTGATTACTCTCGTCATCAAGTTGATATTGCTTAAAAATATTGTATTTAATGCATAATTGACGATATAGATTTTTATCGCTCAGCTTAGACACCATACGGTTCACCACCGTATCGCAGAAATAGTGCTGCTCTAAAATAAAGTCAGCAACAGCATGGTCTGTTAACTCTACCAATGTTTTACGCACTTGCTCTAGAACCAACTGCTTAGCACCAATTTTATTTAAGATAATTAACAGCGTCAGTGGAGTTTTAACTTGCTCGTCTTGCGCCAGATAGCGTGCATAGAGGCCCTGTGCAATGGTTGCAGCTTCACTGGCTAATGCATTTTCAGCTAAACAAATCGCAATTAAACTCGACTCGACGTACATGGCATGCATTTGCTGTAAATCTTCAGCATCGATAATATGCATATTTTCAATACGTTCATCATAAGACACTTGTCCATAACGTATGCAATATGCGCCAAAAGCATTTACGGCTGAACGGTATAAACTGTTACGTGTAGACGCATAGATTTTTTTAGGACGCGTATAGCCATCCCAATGCGACAAGATTTGTGCAATATAGCCTCCGCCAATGGCGCCAAATCCATGAATCCCCACAGTTAGTTGATTTAAAGTTTGAGGAAAGCTTTCTTGTAAATTGGGCATTTCCAGATGTGAGCTATAGATATCTAATTCCGTTAGATAATCATACATATTTTCAAAATAATAATTGGCATGTGCCAACATGCTTGCATTGGGTTCCTTAATATCTTTGAACAGTACACAGATACCCCCAGCATCATGTGCCGAACGGATACCATTTTCAGAGTCTTCAAACATAAAACACTGCGCAGGTTCAAGGTTTAGTTTTTGCGCTGCACTTAAAAAAATTTCAGGATGTGGTTTTCCCTTTTCAACCTCATCACCACACACCAAGACGTCAAAAAACTTATAAACATTGGCATTGATTAAATACTCTTCAGCAATCGCTCTTCGGCTAGAAGTCGCCACGGCCATACGTAATCCTGCTTTACGTAAGCGTTCTAGAACTTGTACCAAACCTTTTTTAATCGGCACACCATATTGGCGCACTGTTTCTAATTCTAATTCATCTGCTCGCTTACGAATCTCTGCATAGGGAACTTCCTGTCCATATTGCTTTTGCGCCAAGGCTTCCGCACTTCGAGCGCTTAAGCCTAAACATGCCATAAGGTAGGCATCTGAAAACTCGACCCCAATTAGCTCTTTGGATGCCTGTTTCAAGGTTTGAAACCGTAAACGCTCGGTATCAAACATTGTTCCATCCATGTCAAAAAGCGCACCGTGCACAATATCATTCTTAAATTTAAACATTTAGCCTCCGTTTTTATGTTTGCACTTAGACTATACAAAAATCGGGCACAGAGACTTTGATCTGATTTTATGAAACATTTTTGTTTACTTATTAATCAATAAATTGGTATTTAGACATTTTTTTGTAAGCATAAGGTAACACTAGGTAATCAAAACGTAACCAGAGTGATCATTTTTTAATAAAGCGTGTCTGAAGATGAAATATCTAAAAATGAATTTGATCTTTATATTCATCAATGATCGATAACCATGCACGTGTTGCAGGATTCATCACCACGGTTGAATTCCATGCCATATTTAAGTTCCAACGCAAGCTGGGTTGTTCCACTAAACTGACACTGAATTTTGCGCGATCTAACTGCTCACAATAAATTTGCGGCAATAAAGCAATACCGACACCTGACTCGACCATTTTGGCAATAAAGTCCCACTGGCTACTTTTGCATAATACTTTGGGTTCAAAGCCAGCCGCCATTGCAGCATCTAGAATCACATGGTTTAAAGTAAAGGTGTCTGCATACAGTAAAAATGACTCTTCTTTAAGTTCAGCAAACTGCACCACATCGCGCTTTCTCCACTGTGAATCGTAGTTGGAAAGCAAACACAACGGTGAATCGATAATTTGAATACCTTGAATACTGGGTTTTAACTCGCCCAATAAAATCCCAACGTCAATTTTTTTGGCCAAAATGGCTTCTTCAATGCCTGTTGCACCGACTTCTAAAAAGTTCAATTCAATGTTGGGATACAATTTGTGAAATTTAACAATTAAGGAACTCAACAATACTGAACCTAAAGGTGGCAAACCCAATCTCAGCACACCTTGTTTCAGTCCACGAATTTGATCTGCAGCTTCAAAGATCTGTTGCTCCTGCTGCAAAATCTGCACAGCATGTAAATAGACTTGTTCTCCCATATAAGTCAGTTTGACTTCTCGCTTTCGCCCTGCTTCACCTTTATGAAATAGAGGCAGCCCTATCTCATCTTCTAACTGTTTTAAAGATTTACTAATAGTGGGTTGAGTAACAGATAGTTCCTCCGCAGCAAGACTAAAACTGTGACTTTTCACCAGCTGCACAAATATTTTTAGCGCTTTAAAATCCAAAATTATTCCAATTAAGCATAATTATTATTTTATTATTCATAATTACAAGATCTGGTCAAACTTAAAATAGCACCAACAACTTATACTCTGTGGCCTTCCAATGCGTTCGTTCAAATTGCCTTATCGTTCTACTCTTCAAGTAGGTTTACTGATTGGGATTTGGTATATCGGAACGCTGATACAAGTCGCCCTGTCTTTACCGATATCAGGTGGGGTCGTGGGTCTAACGCTTTTACTTATTTCTCTGTTAGCGGGTCTATTTAAGCTGGACTGGATTAAGTCAGGTTCGGATTTACTTTTAGCTGAACTGTTGTTGTTTTTTATCCCCTGTATTATTGGCTTAATCAAATATAAACATCTTTTTCTCACCCAAGGTTGGCAACTGGTTTTATCTATTGTCCTTGGAACCATTTGCGTCATGATCTGCACTGCATACTGTGTTTTCTTGGGCTTTAAGCTTGAGGCCAAGTTTCAAAAAAAGCCCAAGCAGGCACATCAGTTGAAAAATCAAATTTAAGGAACGATCATGCATATTCATTTCGTTGCCTTGATCTGTTTTATCGGAACGGTACTGGCCTATCTTTGGGGTAAAAAGTTTTATCAGAAACACCCGTATGTATTGCTCTCACCAGCGGTTTTTATTCCCTGTCTGATTATTTTATGTCTGGTGTTTTTCAACATTCAGTATGACAACTATATGTATTACAGCAAATGGTTAGTCTGGATGTTAGGTCCTGCAACGGTCGCATTTGCCATCCCGATCTATGAATATCGCAAAGTCATTCAGCAGCATGCTTTTTCGATTGCTTTAGGCATTATCGTGGGTATGTTGGTTGGCGTAGTCAGCTCTTTTTACTTGGCACGTTTATTCCATTTTGATGCTGTGACCAGTTACAGTCTGATGAGCCGCTCTATCTCTACCCCTTTTGCCATGGAAGTCACACAAGCCGTCGGAGGCTCAGTCGAGCTTGTGATTTTATTCACCGTGATTACGGGTATCGTTGGTGGACTCTTGGCTAACAGCGTATTACTTGTTCTAAAATTGGATTCTAAATTTGCTCAAGGTGCGTCATTGGGAAGTGCCGCACATGGTTTTGGTACCAGTACTGCTTTCAGACGTCATAAAGAAGAAGGTGTCGCGGCCTGTCTCAGTATGGTTTTAGCTGGTATTTTCATGGTGCTGTTTGGCCCAAGTTTAATTCACGCTGTCGTTTATCTTCTTGGTTAATCCTCTTCGATCAAGGATCTCATGCCACACTACTGAGATCCTTGTTGGCTTGTATGTGTTTAAAGCTAAAGTACAGAATTAGCCCCGTCATCAACGCCAATAAAAAATAATAGGGTAAATGCTGATTCCACTGATATAAGCCTGTACTTAACAACGGTGCAAAAACGAAACTCAGTGCTTGCGTAGCTGTGCATAAACTGGCAATTTTAGTTTGTAGCGTGGTTGGTGCGGTTTGGGCTGCCCCTGTGGTAAAAGCTGGAATTAAACAGGCCACGGCGATACCATAAAAAATATAAGCCGCTTGAAAAGTCCAAATCTGACTGGCACTCAGTGAAAGTAATAAACCTAAAACCATCGTCACAAGGCCTACCCAAAGCAATGGTTTAATTGACCATTTAAACCATTTTGAAATCGCCAATTGCATCAAAACGAGCGCTATCCCCACAATCAATGAACACTGAGAAAAATACATTGCACTCTGATAGGTATCGAAATGGAATCGATCTTGGATATAAAAACCAGCGGTTAAATTCAGGGTGACAATCGCAACATATAAGCTAAAGCCCAACAATAACCAAATCCCTAACTTTGACCATTGCAGCTTTTCTGTAGGCACGTCTTGTAATTTAGCTGTGGTTTCATCTCGTTCTTGTGTCTGTGACGCTTGCTTTCCTTGAAAGCCTAGTACAATCCAAGCCGCCATACCAGTTAAAATAGCCACTGCGCCCCATAACGGTGTCAACATACTCCATGTCAGCAATAATGTCGTCGCTAAAGGACCTATCACCACGCCTAAACTGTTCAGCGCGCCAAACTTCGCCATATTCTGGCTACGTTCCTGCTCACTTTGAAAAGCCGTCATGACATAACTTTGCAGCGCAATTTGTGGCATCGCCATAAAAAAGCCAGTACTGGCACGGGTCAATATCAATAAACTAAACAAAGCAGCAAATGAAATGGCATAACTCAGCCCATAACTGAGTACCGCCGCAAATAAGCCCCAAGTGATCGCCATACCGATAAAACCGATACTTAAAAGCTGATAAATACTAAATTTTTGGGTTTGTTTAGAAATATAAATAGCTGAGATGGCCATCACCAAAGCACCAGCCGAAACCAATGTACCCCCTTGCAGTTCCGTCAGCCCCAGTTGCCGAATAAACGGTGCAAGTAAAGGTAAAATCATCGAAAAACAAGCGCCATTGGCAAGGCTGCCTGCAATAAAGATTTTGTTATTGCTATTCATTTTATTATTTAAACCATTTCTTAAAGCGAGATTACAAAGCAAAGAGGTAGCTGAAAGCTACCTCTGGTTGTGCAATTAGTATTTTAATGTGTAGCTCAAACCATAGGTTCGACCTTGAGCAGGTAAGCTTGAAATAGCACCATAAACTGACTCCACCGCTTGACTATAGACTGATTTATAGTCCGTATTCCAAACGTTATATACACCAAATCCGACCGTACCTGGACCTGCTTTGGCATTGGCTATGACGTCCATTGTTGCAAAGCCTTTAATTTCAGCAGGAACCGTTGAACCGTACTTTACAGCATCTTTTTTGGCTTTATCAGTACCACCAATAGCAAGAGCTTGAACGCGCAGGCTCATGTCATTGTTAAACTGCCACTCAGAAAATGCCGTGCCTTTCAGTGGTGCAACACGAATTGCGTCTAGCTCTTGCCACTTTCCTGCGGTATTTTTAAATTGTCCGCGGGTGTAGGCCATGGTTCCACCCACTGTCCAATTTGGCTGTAGTCGATATGACAGATTTCCTTCAACACCATAAACGCGTTCATCGGTATCTAGTACTTCAATCGTGTAGTTGGGACGGCCAAATTTTAAACTTTTATCTGAGTCATTATAGAAAGTGGTGACACTCGCATTTAAACCGTTTGCAGCTTGTACACGCCATCCCAGCTCATAGTTATTGACTTTAATTGGATCAATAGTTTGACTATTCACAGTAAAACTTGCTGGTACATCACGAAGCATACGTTGAATATCCGGTAAATTTGATCCTTGAGAAAAGTTTGCAAAAACTTGTTGAGCATCCGTTAAGTGATAAAGCGCGCCCAAATTAAATAATGTAGCATCATGCTTTACCTTACCGCCATTTAAAGTTTTGGTTTGGTAGCCTGGCTGCAAGTCCGCTGTAATTGCCTCCATATACGGCGTCGACTCATCTACTTGGCTTTCTACACGCTCATAACGTACCCCTGCTTTTAAACCTAAACGATCCGTTACATCAAAGTCCGTTTGCACAAAAGTACCCAACTTTTCTGTTTCTACATCAGGTCCAAAAGCATAATAATTAAAAGGTTTATAATTTAGCCCGTTGCTGGCAACAAATGCAGCACTATCATACATTTGAATATTTTGTTCATCTTGTTCATTTTCATAATCAATGCCGTAGCTGAGTCCCAAATTACGACCATTTAAATCAAACTGTTTCTGCAAAGCAACACGCGCACCGTACACATCAATATCTGTTTCCGATTGATAAACAAGGTATAAACCGCCACCCATGGCTTGGGCTGAAGGAAACCAACGTGCCTGTTCGTTACGATAATACGCTTCGGCATTTAAGGTATGACCCAATACATTTTGATTTTCATATTGTGTATTAAACGCATAGCGTTCAGTTTGAGGTTGAGTCTCAAGTTGCATGCCTTTAACTGCAGCAAGGCTGGCTGTATAGGTCGGGTCTCGTTTTACATAAGCTAAATTTGGACCATAGTCTGCCCCATATTCGCTGTCTTGTTCATCTTTAAAATATTGCGCACCAAAACTTAAGCTTTGACTATCTGAAATATTCCACGTCAAACGACCATTGAGGTCTAATGTGTCCGTATCTTGGCGGTCTGTCTGTGCAACCTCAGGTCCTATGCGATTGCCATGGCTATCCTGAATTTCACCGCGAGTGGTGTAACTTGCACCGAAAGCTCCTTGCAATGCACCTTGATTAAATAAGACACTTTGTGATGCTTCATAAGCCATAGCATCTGATTTAAAGTTATTACCCGCCGTTACCCCAATTTTAGTTTCAAAGCTAATTGGGTCTTGACCACCACGTTTAGTAATAATATTAATAATCCCGCCTGTTGCTCCAGAGCCATAAATACTGGTCGCCCCTGAAACCACCTCAATACGTTCAATCATAGACGGTTGAATGCTATTTAGTTGGCGCGAACCATCACGTGAACCCGTTTGTGGCACACCATCAATCATGTACTGCACCACACGACCACGCATGGTCATGCCATAGTTTGAGGTTGTTCCGCTACTCGGTGTAAGAGATGGAACCAGTGTTCCCAAAATATCGGCAATGCTCTTGCCAGCATTGGCCTGTTTTTCAATTTCAGCTTGGTCAATGCTGTAAACTGTCCCCGCAATATCCGCAATACTCTTTGCAGAGCGGGTTGCTGTCACCACAATCGGTGCAAGTTGTGTGGTTTCTTTTTGTTGGGCTTCAACACTGCTCGTCTGACTTGCTGAATTTGTTACAACGTTATCTTGAGCATATAACTGTGTACATACAGCCAGTGTTAAACAAGTCAACTGCATAGGTAACATAAAACGGTTCATTTCTTTTTCCTTTTATTAAAGTTCTTGATTCAACAGTTTTTGTTGAGTTTTTTGATGACGTGCAATGATGTATTGGCTCAGTAGTACACTGACTACAGACGTAACCGCCAACACCACATAAAAATTGCCATAGCCAAGTGATTTGGCTAAAAAGCCCGATGCGGCTCCCCCGATGAAATAAACCAACAGTTCAAAACACACCAAGATGGTGAAGTCGGTGCCTGCCTGTTCTTTGGAACTGCTTTGCATGAAATAGGCATATAACGAAGTCATCGCGACATAACGAATCGCAAGCATGACAATGACAAATCCCCCCAAGAGCAGATGCCACTGGTTTAACCAACCCAAAATAATGGCTGCGCCAATCACCCCATACAATGCTGTTCGGCACCACCCTGCCCAAATGAGCAACTGTGTAGCCTGAATTTTTTTCAATAAAAATGCAGCACTCACAGCAGCCAACAAACCCACACCTGCTCCTATCACAGACATCAGCACCCCAATTTGGGCAAGCGTCCATTTTTGATCAATCAGCATTGGATTGAGCATCGCCATTGCTGGTGCTTCCACCACGCGATAACACAAGATCAGTGCCAAGGCAGATAAAATTTCAGGTCGTTTAAAAGCACGGATTAAGCTAGGCGCTTGTTTGGCAATATTTGTCTGTTCGTTTGTATTTTCTTGAATATAAAAAACAGCAAACATCGTTAAAGCGGTCATAAGTGCTAAACATACCAATGCACTTTCCCAGCCATAGTACTGGTATAGCCATAATGTCGCTGCACCACCCAACATACTCCCCAAAGCGACTCCTATACTCTGAGCCATACTGCCTAGGCGGTACTCAGACGCTGAAAAGGTTTCTACGGTATAACCATCTATGGCAATGTCTTGGGTCGCCGCAAAGCTTGAAATCCACAAGCCAATCACAACAAACACCGCGAGGCCGTAAGAGAACTGGGTAAAGGCCAAGGCCAATACCCCAAGTACCAAGGCTACTTGCGTAAAGAGCAACCATGTTTTTCGTTTACCTAACTTTTTGATATAAAGCCGGTCGATGAGTGGCGCCCATAAGAACTTAAACGCCCATGGAATATAAAGCAGCGACAGCATTCCAATCCAACGTAAATCTACCCCCTGATGTCGTAAAATAGCGGGCAATGCCACATTGTAAAAATACAAAGGCAAGGCATGTGCCAGATATAAAACAATGACAACAGCTAAGCTCAAAGCTGAGATTTGGCGTGTTGCTCTTTGTGTATTTAGGTTTTGCATATCCACCTCTGCACTGCCCATTGCAGTGCATCAGAATGATCAAGTGTGACGTAGTAAGGCACCCGCCATGCAGCATGCAGTGAAGGTGTATTCAGTCGTTGTTGATCGGTTGGGTCTTGTGCAATTCGAACCAGACCCAAGCAGTATTGAAAAAAAAGTTGTTTGTATTTTTTGTACCAAACCGCTTGCAGTTGACGGTATTCCTCAGGAAATTCCGTACCGATATCGGTTTGCATGACCAAAACAAAGTTCTGTTTCTTTAATAAAAAACGTTCAACTTGACTGAGCCATTGTTCAAATTCGGCAACAGTGACATGCGCTGAAAAGCGCATGTCCATGATTTGTATATGTTCTGAGCTATAGCTCATGTAAGTTCCTCAGTCCTATTGAGTGGGTTATGGTTTTGCATAAATGCATTTGAATCAGTTAAATACCCTCCAAATTTTTCATAGAATTTTTGTTTAAAGCAGTAATACAACATGGCCGTTTTTTCAGGCATCGGGATCAAGCGCTGCGCCTCATAGCACATTTCTTCCACTACTGCGGCATAAGGTTTAACGGTGTGGTCAGGCTCCCCGACAATTTTGTCGGAAGGTGCATTTTCAAAAATATAAAAACCTAATAGCCGCATCACTGGACGCAAGTAGCCTTTACCGAAAGCCGACTTTTCACCAAACAATAAATGCCAACCGAGGTCTAAATCATCACCATCGTAATAACGTCCTAGACGGTCACGCTTGCCTTCATAGATTTCGGTATAGCCCACATCCTGTCCATCCACCCCAACGATCAACAAACGGTGATGGTCATCGGCCAGCATTTTTTCAAAATACACCGCGAGATCAATTTCAGACTTATTCAACTGCCACTGTGGAATAACATGAGGCTCATGCATCCATTTATGTAACAGTGCTAAGTCCTGCGGATATTGTACTTGGCGCAAGTAAAATTGCGTCTTATTCTCATAGTATTCGTAGAAATCGGGAAGTTGCTGTGAAAGTGTTTTCATATGGTAGCCTGCTAAATTTTTTGGTTTTTTATGATGCAATACGCTTTGTGGTTGTATCGTCAGTTGATTTAGATACCTGCGCTGACCATCGTTTTAAGGTTTTAGGGCTGACAGGATTGGCAATTGGATCTAAAAATACCGGGACAGGACGTTCTGCTTCGTCGTTGTAACTGGTGGTAAATAGACGCACTCGGTTTAAACAAATTTTTTCAAATTCGGCTCTAAACATGGCAAATTTTTCAATGCGTTCTGCCAACTCTGGATGCGCCTGATGAAAAGCATCAATGACCGATGAAATGGTTTGCCAAAATTCAACTTCGCTATGCTCAGGGTAGTCTTGTAAAAATACATTACAGATATAACGGTAATGCACCATAAATAGCCCAGTGAAAATAAAATGGCTGAGTTCATGCGCAGGATGACGCAGTAAAATTTGCCCTTCAATAGGTAAACTGGCCAATTCTGGAAAGTCTTCATCAACCAAATTGACATCATCAATAAAGTCTTTCAGCACCATTTTCTGCGGTACGCCATTGGCATGAATAAGCATGGTATTTTCCCCATGTGGAGAAAAAGCCAAGCCATATTTGTACAAGCAGATTAAGAGTGGAGTAACAGAGACTTCGGCAAAGCGTTTTAACCACTGTAATGGACTCAAACCCGACGCCTGAATCAACACGGCTAATATCGACTGTCCGTTGATGTCTCGATGTAATAAAGCCGCTTGAGAAAGTGCCTGTTCACCTGTTCCAATCACTGGATCTACACTTTCACGCCACAAACACCCAAACAGTTCTTTAAACTGATACGGCGCACCTTCAATCTGATCAAAACAAGGCTGATGAATAGTCAAAGTTGCCACTTCACCTAAGAATGCAACGCCTGACTGTTTCAAGTCTGAATCTTGAGATTGAATCTGCTTTAACCAAGCTGTGACGGCTGGAGCTGCTAAGTTTCGTTTAGACGGCAACCCACGATACACCGCAGTATTGAAGATACTGACAGGTAATTTGACATAATGACGCTCAGGCTGACTGATGTTGCAAAGCGTGCGAATCGACTGCATAGGTACATAGTCATCTTGCCCAACGCCTAGTTCAATAATGCGCCGATCCACGATTTCATTGGCATAGGTTGGCACTAACCATTGATGCCACTGCCATGCATGTACTGGAATAAGGAAATAGTCACGACAAGAGCAGCCTCTTTCATGTAACTGTTGTTCAAAGCTATCTAACTCTTCTGCATCCAACTCATATTGATAAAGTGTCCCCGCTTGCCACTCCTCGGTAGAACGGAACTCTACCAAATCACGATGCACCGCAAGCCACAGTACTTTGACTGTTGGCGAAAGTTCAGGAGCGGCACTTAAGTAGTCGTCATAACCAAAACCCATACGACCTTTGCTCATAATCAACCACGGATGACCACGGAGCATACCTTCAATTTCATGATGCGATGCCGTCAATGCCGCTTCACTGCTTAAACGACTTTCATCAAATAAATGTGCCTCGGCTAACCATGTATTGTTCATTTCTTTGATGAGATATGCCTTGGTAAAAGGCTTCACTTCGGTTTGATTTGAAAACGCGCGAATAAAAGTATGTAAGTTCCATGCAGGCAGGTCTTCAGCCACGCTCAACTCACGTACTGAACCCTCCTCAATCTGCCAATGTCCCAATAAATAGTTTTGTGCTTTAAAAGTATAGGTTTGATCATCCAACGTCAGCTGGTAACGATTGTTCTTTAAATCGGTCACTTGAATAATTTCTTCATATAAAAATTCAGCAATCGCCATTTCAATTAAGCGCTGTCCTGCCAAACGCCACTGTTTCTGATTCACTTGAAGTTGTGCAAAGCTCATATGATTTTCTCGAATGTATAAGGCTGCATAGAGGGATGTACCCCTGTTTGTATTTTGCGCTGCTCAATATTTTTTGATTTAGGAATCGATGGTGCTAAAGCAGCTGTTCGTGTAATAGATGTGTCATTCTGCACATACATTTCAGGGTTCTGCTCAGTGTTGAAATGCTGAAAGGTCTCTTCATTACTGTCCAGCTCATACAGCTGATAACCCAGTAGTTGATTGGCAATGGTCGCAGCACGAAAAGCGCCTAAACCTAAATCAGGTGTACCTACGCCATGACTGTGCATTTCTTGGTTTTGCACATAAATTTCACCCATTGCTGTATGCTGCAAACGATAGTCTTGGCTGACCGTCCACCGCCCCGCTTGATCTGTTGTAATCAAGGGCTTTAAGTATTTTAAAAATGAAAACTCAGGGCTGTAATAACCTGTAGATGCCACTACAAAATCAACCTCCATATAAAAACGTTGCTCGGTTACGGTATGTTCAAGGCTCAAGCGAATCTGCTGACTTTCCAGTAACTCAGCATCAAGCAACTGAATTTGTGCATGCAAATGTGTTGCTTGTATAGCAGAGGCAATACTACGGTGGTAAAGTTTTTGGTAAATCTCACGTATGGTTTTGGCACTAATGCCTTTGTACAGCAAGGCCTGATCTTTTAACTGCGCTGCTTTTTGTGTTTCTGAGAGTCTATAAAAATGTTGGGTATAGTTCGGACTAAAATGTTCTAAGCCCAAAGGTGCATATTCCATCGGGAAAAAACCATTGGAACGCGTCAGCCAATGCAACTTAAAGTTAGCCGTTGGTACACAGTCATGTTGATACTGCTGATCGAACAAATCTAAAAAGACTTCTGCAGAAGACTGACCTGAACCTAAAACTACGACATTGCCTTTGAGCTTGTCTTTTTTATGGGTTAAGTAATCTGCCGAATCAATGCACTTTTCAGGGACTTGTTGTTGTAACTTACGCAGACATTCAGGTAGATAAGGCTGGTTGCCCGAACCAATCACCAAGTTTCGACACAAGTAACGAATAAAACGGCCGCCTTGCTCAACCACCACCTCAAAACCTTCGTTCTTGGCATAAATGGCCTTCACCATTGACTTGTACTGTATATGACCCAGTTGATCTGCCACCCACTGGCAATAATGGTTATATTCACGGCGTGGAATATGGGGCTGCTCAAGGAAGTAGAATTTATATAAGCGTTGCTGTGATTTTAAGTAATTCAAAAAACTCAACGGACTGGTCGGATCGACCATCGACACCAAATCCGCCATGAATGGAACTTGCAAGACCGTATTGGGAAGTTGCATACCTGCATGCCAGTCGAACTGCGCTTTTTTTTCAAAAAACAGATAGTTCAATTCAGTCTTTTCATGCAACAAACTGGCTAGGCTTAAGTTAAATGGCCCAAGGCCAATCGCAATAAAATCAAGCATAGATGGCATCCTCTTGTTTGATATAGAGCGGATTGGCTAACTGAATATAGACAGACTGATTTTCAACGGGTGCAATCAATTCATCCAGTTCATATAAACGGGTCAGTAAGTTACCCTTATAAGGCAGCGTCGGTTGATACAACAGACTTTGAATCAAACTACTCTCTGGATATTGCTTCAACAGGTCAAAGAGGTGTTGCTGTAAAACAGACAGTAAATCTTGCTCACTAACAAAACCTGTTGCACCGATGGCATTGATGATGCCAAACAAGGTATTGCCAAAGAAATAATAACTAAAGCGCTCATCGACAAAAGTCTTGGAGCCTACTGCATGGGCTTTATCATGCAGTTCTGGAAATTGTTGTAAAATTTCATCTGCGAGTTCTTCGATATAATAAAAACCTTGATTGTCCCGTAGCCATAGCCACTGTGGCCAGCCATCTTTCAACTCAACCAAGACATTTTGCTGATGCGACTCAAAGGCCATACCATAACGATGGTAAACATACATTAGCGGGGTCAGACTGATGTTTAAAAAGGTCTTAAACCAATCATGTGCGATTTTCGCCTTATCCTCCAACTTTTGTTGAAAAGCAATCTGATCAAATAATGCATTAAAACGATTACGTTCTTCTACCGGATGATCATGACACAATGAAGCAATACACGTGACCTGCTGTTCAGGAGTAAACGGCTGATCACGTACAATACAAATCGTTTCATCGATGATTTCACCATCCAACTGAAGAGCAATCCACGCCGGATCATTGACCGCTTTTAGAGTTGGATATTGTTTTAAAATACTTTGCCCTAACTCACTGTGCCAAAGCCGATGCGTCATTTCACCGCGGTGACATTCTTTTGCTAAATTGACGCGGATAGAGTTGGTAATCATCACTGAAAGCGATGGTTTCAGCATCCACGGCGCGTTAAAACTCGCCAAAGTACGTACAGAAGTGGTTGGTGAAAATATCCATGCTTTTTCGCCCAAATCGATGATTTTTAGTTTAGCCTTTAAACTTTTAAACCATACTTTGCTTTGTAAATAGCGGGCTTGCCATGGATGCAGTGGTAGCAGCTTGTAATGTGCATATGCAGCTAAGGTTTCAAGTTCCGATTCAGACAAATGCCATTTGATTTCTTGTTTAAGTTGTATTGAAAAAACCTGCTCAAGCGCTGTTCCTTCTGCAATATATTCAGGTGCCACCAGCCAATAATGCAGCTGGGTCTGACCACAAGCTTCAGGTGAATATTTTTGCCAGTCCTCATGGACAAAACCTGTTCGGCTTTTCGGTGCGGGATGCATGCTATGACCTAAAATCAAAGCCTGTTCAGACGCTATAAAACTTTGCTTAGCCTGTACGAGCGCATCAAAATCCTCTGCCCGAATATTTAAAAACTGTTGTAATGCATCACGACTTTGAATCCAACGCTCAACCAAGGATGCAGCATCGACACGGCCTTCGGATTGTTGCACTAACTCTTCTAGTAACAGACTGACCATGGCTACTGCGCTAAAGTTAAGCTTTTGGCCTTTTTGAAAAATTTGTGGTAAAGCCGCAATACGATGTCGCCCAACACGACTGACATAGCTTAACGGAACAAAAAGCTGTGCTTGGATTAAACTAAGCGGCAAAGATAACAGCGTCAAACCTTGGCTAAACGCGAGTTGAGTTGAATTTTGTTGATACTTCTCAAACAAGCTCGCTTGGCCTGTTTCTTGTGAGTATGCATTGACAAGATGCTGCATCGCCAAGCGATTGGCTAGCTCTTTCATCTGACCATTTCCTCTTTTTAAAGCTTATTCCAAGCTCATTTCATGTAATTATGTTTCTTAAAGATGTTCACGTTGGCCAACGCTGCAGAAAGCATGTTAATGGTAATTATTATCATTTATCTTTGCAATTTTGTTTACTTTTGAAAATATACGCACTACACCAACATATATTATTGTTTTTTAATACTTTTAAAAATTTAATCAGTTTTTCTAATAAAGCCTATACGAAATTACACCATAGCTTTAAATGATAGTTTATGAATTTATAATTGATTCGAACTATAAAATTTCCCTATATTTCATAAGGAAAAGCCCATTCAGGTGACTGAATGGGCTTTCATTTGTGCTCGAATTAATACTCAAAAGAGCTCAAGACTTAAATCAAATAGGGACGAAGAAGTGAAGACTTCACTGTTCTTTATTCATCCAGTACATCAGCAAAAGTGGCTGAAAGTACTTTTGCTAAATCCTGAGGTTTTAAACCGATATCTAAGCCGCGCTTCCCCCCACTGACATAGAGTTTCTCCAACTGTTGTGCGCTTTGATCGATCACGGTTTTTAACCTTTTTTTCTGTCCAACAGGACTAATCCCACCGACCAAATAACCTGTCAGTCGTTCTGCATCTTTAGGGTCGGACATTTTTAGTTTTTTTGCCCCCACTGCCTGTGCAACTTTTTTCAAGTTTAACTGATGATGTACAGGAAGAATCGCAACAAAATAGTTTTTTTCGTCGGTCACTAACAGTGTTTTAAATACCTCTTCGACACGTAGATTTAATTTTTCTGCGGCTTCAAGCCCAAAGCTTTTTGCATTGGCATCATGTTCATACTCATGAATAGAAAAATCGACTTTATTGGCTTTTAATAGTTTGGTTGCAGGTGTCATTTCTGTTCAATATTTTCACTACATACCCAGCATTATATGCCTATTCAAAAAAAAAGTTTAGCGGTACGCCTATCATGAGCATCGAACTTACAGGCACTCAACAAATCAATGACTGTAAGTTCGATATCAACTATGTATGCAGCTTGTTATCGCTGAAATATCACATTTTAGTCCGCACTTAATCCAAATTTCTTAAAGATTTGAGCACGGCGCTTTGGCAAAATATTGGCTTTGGTCAAATCACCTTCGTAGTGGTCGAACACTCGTTGATCCATCATTTTAAACCACAGCTTTGGAATTAACGCTGGAATTAACATGGTGGCATAACCACTCGGTAGTTCAGGGGCTTCATCAAAATGTCTTAAGGCCTGAAATGGGCGGGTTGGATAGGCATGATGATCTGAATGGCGTTGTAACTGGTATAAGAATAAGTTAGTCACAATGTTGTTATTATTCCAGCTGTGTTCTGGCATGGTTCGCGCATAGCTGCCATCTTCCTTTTGGCTGCGCTTTAAACCATAGTGTTCAATATAATTAATAATTTCAAACAGATTCACGCCATAAAATGCTTGTGTCACCAGATATGGCGTCACTTTTTTACCAAACAATTTCAACATGGCTGCATGAAAACCAGTACTCATCGCCCATCCATGAAACAGTTCATTTTCTTTGGAGAAGAAAGACAGACCTTTTCGTTTTAGGCGTTTATGTTCAATTTCAACCGCCGACTTCAACCCACCGAAAACGGTACGCGGCCAAAACTCATAAAAAGTCTCGCCCATTTTCGATGAAGCAGGATCTTCTGGCGTCGCAGCACGTTTATGATGCCCATAAGGGTGCTCAATGCGGAAATGGTTGTAGACCAACGGCGCTAAAGTCATATGTGACCAATAATGATCTGATTTTTTAGGACGATGGCACAGCTCATGTGCTGTATTTACCGCTACTCCATTAATTGCCCCCATGGAGACACCCAATAATATTTGGTCGAGCATCGATACATTTTGGCGAGTCACCACATAACCAGCAAACAAATTGGCTGCCATTTGTAGCGGAATGAACAATTTCACAATACGGTCATAGTACGGGTCATTTACCAAGACCTTAATTTCATCATCTGAAGGGTTGTTTTCATCCGCACCGACCAGACCATCTACCGCAGGAATAATCACATGCAGTAACAGCGGCCCACCCAAAGCGAAGATTTTCTTGGTGGGTTTCGGGCCAAAATGATAGCCCGCTAAAATGCCCATGCCAATCACAGGAAGCCCAGGACTCAAGAGCCAGCCAAAACGCTTTTTATCGATCCCTGCTGCATTTTTGACGACCACGCTAGAATTCGTCATTTTCACTGATGCATTCATTACCATTCTTCCAATTTTCTTGTTATGCCTTTATATTTCTAGAAATGGGACATAAAGAACAGTTGCTAACGTCCAAGAAAACAGCGTAATCGTCCTTGGCCTGAAATGACTTAAATTGACCCTAAATCAAATATTAAGCCTAAGATATAAAGACTAGAAATCGTAAAGTATGGATGCTTTAAGTAAAATTTTTGAAGATATACACCTCAACCAATCTGAGTACCTCTACCTTAAACCGCATGGTGAGTGGGCTTTTCGCTATACCGAACAATCAACCATGATGGCCTATGCGGTACTTCAAGGACAACTCACTATTTGTTTAGATGCTACACAAATTATTGTTGCTGAAGTGGGCGACTTGATCTTACTGCCTTCAGGGCCAAGTCATGAGTGTCGCTCATCAACCACCGACCAACTGTTAGAAGTATTCGATATTTCTGACTTATTTGCCCAAAACCAACACAAAGAAGTCTCTTTTGGCAGTGATGCGACACAACAAAAAACTGTGATCTTGGCCTTACATGCACATATGGACCCCATTATGGCGCGTCCTTTAGTACAGGCCTTACCCGCGTTTATTCACCTTCAACACAAAGATCTCAGCACGGTTCCTGAATGGTTGCAAATTGGGCTGCAGTTTCTCGCTCTAGAAGTCCAACGTATACGCCCAGGCCGTGACAAAATTTTGGATCATTTGGTGAGTATTTTATTAATTGAATGTGTGCGTGATTATATTGACGCGCTGCAAGACTCGAACAATTGGCTGAGTGCTTTATCTCATCCTGAACTCTCCAATGCCCTTGCAAAAATTCATGCGGAACCTGCACAGCCTTGGACCGTTGAGTCCCTTGCAGAACAGTGTTGTATGTCACGTTCTAAATTTGCCACATTGTTTAGCCAAATTTTAGGCACTAGCCCTTTGGCTTATTTGCAACAACACCGTCTGCGTTTAGCCGCCCAATACCTGCGTAATGGACAAGGTACAATTCAGCAAATTGCACATCGGGTAGGATACAACTCAGAAACGGCTTTTAGCCAAAGCTTTAAACGACAGTATCAAATGAGCCCAAGCCAATATAGAAATAATCAACACCCAACTTAAAATACTCGTCCGTAATGGTTTAATAGCAGTCTTCACTTTGCTTATGTCTTTGTGCACCGAGATAAATACCTTGAACTTGCAGACAAAGATTAGCATCTTGTGAAAATCACACTATAATATCCCGCATCCTTGCTAGAGATGGCTTCAAACCACTGCTTGTTTGTTCTTTTTCGCTCTAGCCACACTTTTTTAAGTCCAGTTTTCATCCGTGATTCGGCTTATTTTTCAATATTTTATCTCTTGTATGTCCATGCTGACATATAAGAAAATTTAGGTGCCAGCATGGAAATCAAGGTTAATTATCTCGATAATCTTCGCCAAGAAGCGAAGTTCGATGATTTTACAGTCATTGCCGATCAACCGATTCGCTACAAAGGTGATGGCTCTGCACCCGGTCCATTTGACTACTTTTTAGCATCTTCTGCGCTTTGCGCGGCTTATTTTGTCAAAGTGTATTGTTTGGCACGTGACATTCCAACCGACAACATTCGTTTGTCACAAAACAACATTGTTGACCCTGAAAACCGCTATAAACAAATCTTCAAAATTCAAGTTGAGCTACCAGCGGATATTTCAGAAAAAGATCGCCAAGGTATATTGCGCTCTATCGACCGTTGTACTGTTAAGAAAGTGATTCAAACAGGTCCTGAGTTTATTATTGAAGAAGTGGAAAGCATTGATGCCGATGCACAAGCCCTGCTTATTCCAAGCCTCGCTTCTGAAACCAGCACCATCATTGCGGGTAAAGACCTGCCTTTAGAAGAAACCATTGCCAATATGTCAGGTATTTTGGCTGGTCTAGGCATGAAAATTGAGATTGCCTCTTGGCGTAATATTGTGCCAAATGTGTGGTCTTTACATATTCGTGATGCTCAATCGCCCATGTGTTTTACCAACGGTAAAGGGTCAAGCAAAGAAAGTGCTTTAGCTTCTGCGCTGGGTGAATTCATTGAACGTCTGAACTGTAACTTCTTCTATAACGACCAGTTCTGGGGTGAAGACATTGCCAATGCCGAGTTTGTGCATTATCCAGATGAAAAATGGTTCATGCCAGGTCCAAATGGTGAAATGCCAGAAGGTGTACTGGATGAGTACACCCTTGAAATTTATGACCCTGAAGAAGAACTGTTAGGTACGCATTTATACGACACAAACTCAGGGAAAACTGAGCGCGGTATTTGCGCTTTACCTTTTGTTCGCCAGTCTGATGCTGAGGTGGTTTACTTCCCATCAAACTTGATTGAAAACTTGTACCTTAGTAACGGCATGAGTGCAGGAAACACCTTAGCTGAGGCACAAGTACAGTGCTTATCTGAAATTTTTGAGCGTGCGGTAAAACGTGAAATTTTGGAAGGTGAACTGACCCTGCCAGATGTACCTCAAGAGGTTTTAGCGAAATACCCAAGTATTTTAGCGGGCATCCAAGGTTTAGAAGAGCAAGGTTTCCCTGTACTAGTGAAAGATGCCTCTCTAGGCGGTCAATACCCTGTGATGTGTGTGACTTTAATGAACCCACGTACAGGTGGTGTATTCGCCTCTTTCGGTGCACACCCAAGCTTTGAAGTTGCGCTTGAGCGTAGCTTAACTGAGCTACTTCAAGGCCGTAGCTTTGAAGGTCTGAACGACTTACCTCGCCCAACATTTAGCTCAAATGCGGTCACTGAACCCAATAACTTTGTTGAGCACTTCATTGACTCAAGTGGTGTGGTGTCATGGCGTTTCTTTAGTGCCAAATCGGACTATGACTTTGTCGAGTGGGACTTTACCAATCAAGGCCAAAACTCAAATGCTGATGAGGCTGATGAACTGTTCAGTATTTTGGAAAATATGGGCAAAGAAGTCTATATGGCCATTTACCAACATTTAGGCGCAACGGCGTGCCGTATCTTGGTACCGGGTTACTCAGAAATTTACTTGGTTGAAGACTTGGTTTGGGACAACACCAACAAAGCGCTACTTTACCGTGAAGACATCCTCAACTTACACCGTTTAGACGACGAACAGCTTGAAGCACTGGTTGAACGTTTAGAAGAATGTGAGCTAGACGACTATACTGAAATCAAGACTTTGATCGGGATTGAATTTGATGACAATACCGAATGGGGTCAATTGACTCTGCTTGAACTTAAACTACTCATCTATCTTGCATTAGAGCAGTTTGAGGAAGCGAAAGACTTGGTTGAAGCATTCTTACAATACAACACCAATACCGTTGAACGCGGTCTGTTCTACCAATGCATGAATGTCGTGCTCGAAGTGATGTTGAATGACGATATGGAACTGGAAGAGTATAAAGCAAACTTCCGCCGTATGTTCGGTGATGAACGTATGGATGCGGTAATAGGCACAGTTGAAGGTCGTATTCGTTTCTATGGTTTAACAGAAACCAGTATGAAGCTTGAAGGCTTAGACCGTCACTTACGTTTAATCGACAGTTATAAAAAGTTACATGCTGCACGTGCCAAAGCAGTTGGACTAAAACCTTAAAGTAAAAAGAAACAACCCAAATACGTTTGGGTTGTTTCTCACTGTACTATTACGATGTCTTAAAGAGAATTAATCTAAAATATTTAAAATCGCCTCAACAGGGTTTTCACTATTACCTGCAAGTAACTGTTTATGCATGGTAATGTGCTGCATAGCCTGAATCTGTGCGGTTTCAATATTCATTAATTTTTCAATTTCAGCCGCCAATTTCTCAGGCGTTGCATCTTTTTGGATTAATTCTTGTATCACTTTCTTGCCTGCAATAATATTCGGCAATGAATAATATTGAATCTTGATCAAGAATTTCACCACATGATAGGTGAGCCAGTTCAACTTATAGAAGGTCACCATTGGTCGGTGTAACAGCATAGCTTCTAAAGTTGCTGTACCTGAAGCCAAAGCTACAATATTAGCGGCATTCATAACTTGGCGGCCAATCTTCGACTCGGTGCCTGAGTTTTCAAGCAAGTCAATTTGATCGACCAATGCTTTTGGATACTGAGTAAGCAAAGCTTCGATTTGTTGCTTACGTGCATCATTGATTGCTGGTATCACAAAGCGATAGTTTGGATATTTGGCGTAGAGCAATTTTGCAGCATCTAAAACCAGTGGACCGAGCTTTTCAATTTCACCACGTCGACTTCCCGGCAATAAGGCAATATGCTTTTGGGTCAGATCTAAACCCAGTTCTTCTTTGGCTTGTAAAATTGGGTTTTCCAAAGGCAATTGGCTCGCCAAAGGGTGTCCTACAAACGCAGCAGGAACATCCCATTTTTTATAAAATGCTTTTTCAAACGGAAATAAACACAACACCAAATCAATAGAAGCTTTGATGCCATGAACCCGTCCCTGACGCCATGCCCAAACGGAAGGACTAACATACTGCACGGTTTTTATGGGCAGTTGTTTTTGTTTTAAACTTTTTGAAAGGCGCAGATTAAAGTCTGGTGCATCAATCCCAATAAACACATCGACAGGATGGGCTGTCCACTTCTCTACCAGTCCATCACGTACAGCAAAAAGCTTTTTAATGTCTTTAAGAACCTCAACCAACCCCATAACAGACAAAATATCCATCGGATAAAAGCTCTTGAAACCCTCTGCAATCATTTGCGGGCCACCAATACCCTCAAATTCTGCATCAATTCCTTGCTCACGAAAACTGCGAATAAGTTTAGCACCTAAAGTATCACCCGATACTTCACCCACTACGATTCCAATTTTAAGTTTCCGATTTTGCAAAGCATTATTCCTTATTTTTCAACCCATGCATCATAACATAGCGTCTTTTGGGATGGGTATTGATCGGCTCTTTCTATTTATGCTGCAGATAAAAAATGAATGACTTATTTGATACATCTAAAGAACACGAAAAAAGTCGGGTTAATTTCAATTTTCGATCATTTAAATATTGCATAAGATGCCTATTAGAACATAAAATTACTGAGAATCATTATCGTTAATTCATATATACTCTGTTGCTCAACTTACGCTGCTTAATACCAGTATTTTGGCTACGTCGATTGCTTATACGCACAATAGAAATGATTGTGTTTTGCTTAAATATTAAATTTAGGTTCAATGCTTAGTGAGTACAACGTTAAGCCCCCTTTATGACTTCATTCATGTGATCTTTATGTCCCTAAGTCAGCTTAAATACCCTATAGCCGTTATGTTCCGGTTTTTGATCGCATTTGGCTTAGGCTATTTATGTACATTCATGTTATCAGAACTGCTTACCCTTAGTTTTTACCCTCACTTAGCTAAAGCAGAATCCATTTATTTGGCGGCTTTTCTATCTCTTATTTTCTTTATCATTTTTGTCATTTTGAGCTTTTGTGCTCAATCCCTGAAAAAATTAAGCGCTTCAACCATTTCGCTTTCCCTTTGCTTTTTTCTATTGCTGAAGTTCGTAGGTTAAACCATGCAAAAATCTGTTCGCCAATCAATGGCATGGCTACACTCTTGGCTTGGACTAACACTGGGATGGTTATTATTTGCCATTTTTTTAACAGGTGCTGCGACCTATTATCGTCATGAAATAAATTTGTGGATGCAACCGCAATTTGCCACCATGCAGGTCAAACAAGACACTGCGATGAAGTCGGCATATCAATACTTACAAAAAAATGCTGCAGATGCGCAAAGTTGGTATATCGGTGTAGCTAGTCCGAGTTCACCTGTTAATAAAATTTACTGGCAAAAGGCCGATGGTGGCTACGAAAATAAGACTTTGGATGCGAACACGGGTAAAGAAGTCACCTTATCTGCAACTCAAGGCGGTGAGTTTTTCTATGGCTTTCACTATCAGCTGTATGGTGTGCCCTATTTTATCGGTAGGCTTTTAGTCACTATTGCGGCCTTCTTAATGTTAATCATCCTCATTTCAGGCATCATCACACACAAAAAGATATTCACCGAATTCTTTACTCTAAGAGCCTTCAAGGGGCAACGCTCGTATCTAGACTTTCACAATGTCACCTCTGTTATTGCTTTGCCCTTTTTTCTGACCATTACATTCACTGGTTTAGCCATTTTCTTTTATCTCATTCTTCCCAATGGCATGAAGAAACTTTACCCAGAGCAACCGTTCCAATATTTTGATGAAATTAGAAATATGAGCATCAGCTCTGAGGCTAAACCGACACCTGCTACGATGCGACCGATTGAGTACTTCATACAATAATCTGAGCAGCGTTGGAGTAAAACAGAAATTGGCAATATTACGGTCAAACACCCCAATACCAATATCGCTCAGGTGAACTTGGTTGAGTCAGCTGACCGAAGCATCACGCGAAACCAAGCCCAACTCAGCTTTAACGGTGAATCTGGTGCCCTGCTCGGTGACACTCGGAATAATAGTGCAATTGCCACGCTCAATAATGGAGTCTATGGTTTACATATGGCACACTTTGCGCAGCCTCTATTACGCTTTGCGTTATTTTTCTCAGGGCTTTTAGGCTGTGCCATGATTGCGTCTGGACTTTTACTCTGGAGCTTAAAACGTCAGTTACAAAATAAGAAACAAAGTTTCCACTTTGGACATTATATAGTTAACCGCCTAAATACGGCTGCCATCATTGGCTTGCCGATTGCCATGCTCAGTTATCTTTGTGCAAACCGTTTACTTCAGTTAGAAGCAGGTCAACCCAACTACGAAATCTACGCATTTTTCGGCACTTGGTTACTCAGTTTAGTCATTGCATTGCTCACTCCACAGCAATACCTTTGGAAAACTCAACTGAAAGTCTTCATTTTACTGGCGGTATCTTTGCCTATTTTCAATCTTTACTATTTAATCAGCCACCAATATGTACATGACTTACATGAATATTGGTTATTCTTGCGAGTTGATCTTATGATCATCATCCTTGCGATATTGGCTATTTTTTTACATCAAAAAATCCAGCCCATTCAACAAAAAGCTGTACAAAAAATTCAGAAAAAATATGCCAACACTGCGGTTCAGGAGTCCAATTCATGATCTACCTGATTGCAGGACTTCTCATCACTTTCGGGTGCTATGTGTTATTTCTGGTGAGCGATAAGCAGCGCCCTAAAACTCAAAAGTCACGTTGGGCTAAGTGTGCAGAACATTATCAAATCTGCCGATATTTGGCTTTTGGTGTACTGGCCGCGGCTTTAACTTTATTGATTCAATTCACGGGTCGCGGTGTGGGAAGTGTCTGTTTATTTGTATTTACTACTCCGATACTTTTTATACTGATTCTGAGCATCAACGACTTAAAACCAAAAAAAACTAAATCTAAATAATCACTTACACTTCAACTCACATGCCTTTATATTTGGTTCATGAGCCAAATATAAAGGTGTATGTAAATATATGAACCAGAGCCATTGCAACAGAATTTTAGAGCCTAATCAAAATCATTTAAGTTGAAGCATCGTGATTTTTTAGTTATAACACGCTCAATAATAAACACTTTTAAACCTCTTTTCACGGGACAAACATTGCGCTCAGCTTTAGATTGGTTACAACAAGAAATCATCACCCCCTTTCAACAGCTCTGCAGTTGGTCGAAGCATCATTTTGGCTAGACACTTTTTATTTCCCTCATTTTCAATTTGCTTGTATTTATTTGTTTCCCAAGCAGCTGGATTCCCTCTCAAATTCAGAGCAAAACCTTTAATCAAATCACTGTTGAAGTCGGTAAAGGACGAAACAGCGCGTTGAAATTTAAACAACAGCATCATTTATGGATCGCAAACTGCGCATTGATGGGAGAACCTATTGAAACACTATGTGACCAGGCATCACATCATCACCAATTTAAGGCAAAGCAGGTCAAACTTTATTATTTGAAGCGTATTTTTTGGAATCTAAAAAACACCAAAAAGGAGGTGTTTATTCAACAGATCACATTAGCTAATCCACGTCAGCAGTACTTAGATATGACCTATAGCTCGACCGCAGCGGACTTTGAGCAATGGAAAAAGCATCAGCTAGCCCCTCTTTATGTTCTACGAACACTCATAAGTCTTAATCTATGGTGGTTACTGACAATTGTAGGCATAAAAATAAAAGCGCGACTACAGCTCAAACAATAACTCCTATATCTCTTTTTAGAATAAGTAAATCAACAATCAAGACAACGACTTATATGAAAACGTCATAAGATATGCACGTTTTTTGATATTTTGGCATATAACAATGTTTGGTCCACTCGAATTTATTCTCGCAGGTGTTTTAGTCGGTTTTTGTGTGGGAATTACTGGTGTAGGTGGTGGTTCATTAATGACACCGATCCTCATTAGCCTTTTCAGAATTGAACCTCACATTGCCATTGGTACAGACTTGCTCTATGCCGCAATTTCAAAATTTTGTGGTTCATTTGTACATGCCAAAAAACTAAATATTGTGTGGCCGATTGTGCTTTGGCTTGCAATTGGTAGTATTCCTGCTTCCTTTGCAACGCACTGGGTACTCGACAACTATTTGAGCCAGTCTACCCACTATAAAGCCGTGCTTACCATGGTTTTAGGCTTCATGTTGACAATTACAGGTTTATCAATTGTCTTCCGTAATCAAATTGAAAAATTTTTCAACAGATTACGTAAAGATGAACTCCCAGACATGACCGAAGACTTAGAAAAAGTTCAGCTTCAAACCAGCAATAAACGTAAGTACATTGTAATGATGGGTGTGGTTCTTGGGGTCTTCGTGACACTGTCATCAGTTGGTGCAGGTGCTTTCGGAATCATGGCTTTGGTCATTATGTTCCCAAACCTACCGATGATTCGTATTATTGGTTCTGACGTTGTGCATGCGGTGTTACTTACGTTCGTTGCAGGTATGGGTCACATGACTTCAGGCAACGTGGACTTCCATCTCCTTATGTGGTTATTGGTGGGGTCTATTCCAGCAATTATTATTGGAACACTGATTAGTTCACGCCTTCCTGAAAAAATCATCAGGAAAGTGTTGGGTATTACCCTGTTCGCGCTAGGTGTGAACTTCATGTTGAATCCGATCAAAGCCAAACCTGTGAAGCCTGCCGAAACTGCTCAAGTCATTCAAATTTCAACAGTTAAGAATGCATCAGTGTAGGCATTCTGATTTAAAATAAACCTAAGATTCATCACTTTTTTTTCAAAGATTCATTCGACTTTTTTTATAACCTTTTATCAGCTAAATCGTGTTATATTCAGCTTATAAAGCAACTTAATACGATCGAACCAGTGACGGCAATGAATACTCTACAGTCAAACTCTATTACCCAAAACGACATCGATGACGTGAATTTACAAAGCATTCATCCGCTAGTTACCCCAGCGGAATTAAAAACTGAATTGCCTCTCACTGAGTCTGCATATCAAACTGTACTTCACGGTCGTGAAACGATTCGCAATATTTTAGATGGTAAAGACAAACGCATTTTTGTGGTGATTGGCCCATGTTCAATTCATGATCCTGTCGCTGCTCACGAATACGCAGACCGTTTAAAAGTTTTAAGCGATAAAATTAAAGATTCAATCTATGTCGTAATGCGTGTTTATTTTGAAAAACCACGTACCACTGTGGGTTGGAAAGGTCTAATCAATGACCCTGACATGAATGACTCATTCAACATTGAAAAAGGTTTACGCATTGGTCGTAAGCTTTTGGTTGAGTTAAATGAGAAAGGCTTGCCATGTGCGACTGAAGCACTCGATCCAAACTCACCACAGTACTACCAAGACTTAATCTCATGGTCAGCAATTGGTGCACGTACCACTGAAAGCCAAACGCACCGTGAAATGTCTTCGGGTCTTTCTTCACCTGTAGGTTTCAAAAATGGCACAGACGGTGGTTTAACTGTTGCAACCAATGCAATGCAGTCGGTTAAACATGGTCACCACTTCTTAGGTCTAAACAACCAAGGTCAAGTCTCTGTGATTCGTACTTCAGGTAACCCGTATGCACACGTGGTACTTCGTGGTGGTAATGGCAAGCCAAACTACGATGCTGGTTCTGTAGCAGAAGCAGAAGCAGCATTGGCTAAAGCGAAAGTCAGCACCAAAATCATGATTGACACTAGTCATGCAAACTCGAACAAAGACCCGTTCCTTCAACCGCTTGTTCTGAAAAATATTACCGAACAAATTATTGATGGAAATAAATCTATTATCGGCATTATGGTTGAAAGTCACCTTAAAGGTGGTCGTCAGGAAATTCCTGAAAACCTATGCGATCTTGAATACGGCAAGTCAGTAACCGATGGTTGTATTGACTGGGATACCACAGAAAAGGTATTACTAGAGATGCACGAAGCACTCAAAGACGTTTTACCGAACCGTTAAGTTTTTGAAACGCCATCTTCGGATGGCGTTTTTCATTCTAAGATTAAGAAATAATTATGAACGCTATTGAAACACACTTAAGCCAAACACTTAACTTTCAATTTATCCACGAGCATTTGTTTACTTCTGGACAACCGACTGCTGAGCAATTACAGCAAATTAAAGAGTATGGCGTAAACACAGTCATCAATCTTGCGCTCAGTAATAGCAATAACTATTTAGCGAATGAAGATCAAATCTGTTTAGAGCTCGGTTTAAACTATATACATGTGCCGATTTCATGGGATACACCATCTGATGATCAATGCTTATTGGTCTTAGATATGATTGATCATTTGGTACAAGAACAAACTATTTGGGTTCATTGTTCAGAAAATTATCGCGTCAGTAGTTTGATGTATTTATATCGTCAATATTATATGAATATTGATATGCCAACCGCACATGAGGCCATGCATCAAATTTGGGAACCAAATGACACATGGACAGGTTTGACGCATGCTGTTGCCTTACAACTTCAAGGTCGTAAAGCAACACAAGAATTAAAGCTGGCTATGATCAATCCTGATCATTTTGCGTGAGAAATCAGCACTGTCGCTGTAGATAAAATACCTTCCTGACGACCCGTAAAGCCCAGTTTTTCCGTGGTCGTTGCTTTGATGCTAATCTGCGTGATTTCAACATCGAGAACGTCTGCAATGCTTTGGCGCATCGCTAAATTATGCGGCGCCAACTTCGGACGTTCACATGCCACAGTAATATCGGCATTATTCAACTGATAACCACGATCTAAAATAAGCTGATAGACATGTTTGAGTAATACTCGACTGTCTGCTCCTTTAAAGCGAGGATCGGTATCGGGAAAATGCTGACCAATATCGCCTAAAGCCAACGCACCCAATAATGCATCTGTTAAAGCATGCAAAACCACATCACCATCTGAATGTGCTTTTAAGCCGTGTGTATGTGGAATTTGAATACCTGCCAGTGTGACAAATTCACCCTCTTCAAAAGCATGTACATCAAGTCCCTGTCCAATTCGAATATGTGCAACCATGCTCAGTTTCCTTTAAGAAATAAATGATTGAAATCTTGTATTCACGCTTTCTCTTTCGCTATAGTTACAAGCAGCGCAACATAGTGAAAGTATAAGCGATCATGCTGTTGAAAACCGACATAAAACTTATGAAAAAATTTAGTATTTTAGTGTGTCTAAGTTATCTTTGTACCAGCTTTAGTTATGCTCAAGTCATTGACTGTGATGATCCGACTTCATCTAGCCTTAAAAAGATCTGTAGCGATCAATTCAAAGATATTCGACAAAAATTAGACACGCAATCCATGACTGCTTTTTTAATCAGTGATGCGCCTCAGCGTTTATTGGTCGATACCCATCAGCTATGGCTAAGCCGCCTACAGCAGTGTAAATCCTTAGCATGCTATCAGCAGCAGATGGACTTCCGAATTGATGATCTGAACTTCTACACATCATTAAATCAAAGTTTGACGCAACACTATTTAAAGTTTGAACATGGGGTCATTGCCAAACAACCTGTGCACCTACAAGTGCATCAGCTCTCTAAAGATAAAATTAAGATCGAAGGTATTGCATATCGTAGCCCCAATAACCGCATAGAAACCCAAACCATTTCTTTTTTGGCCTATACCACACCCGATCAGAAACAAAATATTACCGATAATGAAAACAACTGCCACTACCAGTTCAACTTTCAAAAAGCCATCCTTTCTGTAAAAAGTGAAAGTAAAGCATGTAATCGTTTTGTCGGTGTGTACCGTGTTTATGACTAAGCTGTCAAACAGATCAAAATAATGAACATCGGGAAGCTAAAGTCGTGCAAGTACTCAAGCAATGCTGCAACCTCCTAGAACAGAAAAAATTGACCATTGCCTTTATCGAAAGTGCCAGTTCAGGTTATCTCTCCAGTCAATTTTCGATTTATAAACATAGCGGAGCTGACATTTTACTCGGTGGACTGGTCAGTTATGACCCCAGCATCAAATGTGAAATTTTAAAGATAGATCCAACACTGATTCAGCAATATACAGCGGAGTCAATTGAAGTCACTGAAGCTATGGCGCTTCACGGTCATCAACTATTTCGTTATGCCGATATTATTGTCTCTTGTACGGGGCTACTCAAACCTGGTGGAAGTGCGACGCCTGAAAAACCTGAAGGCACCTTTTATATTGCCATTCATTATCAAAACAGTTTAAGTACTTACCATTATTTACTACTGGGCAGTGCGCTCGAGCGACTTGATCAACTTACGAAAAACGTCGCTCAAATGGTCATTCAACGTGTTCAAAATGCTTAAATCTTTACACTAAATTTGATTTTTCTACATTTAGAACCTTTAAACTGAACCATAATCAATAAAAATGTGAAGCGCCTCATGATGATGAAAATAATCCATCCTCTACTTTTCAGCACCTTATTTTTTTCAAGCCACAGTTTTGCAACTGTAGGTGGACCACAAAATATTGAAATTTTAGGACTCGACCAAGCTGATCAAAAAATTTATGTGATGCGACATTATTTAGATGGTCGTGGTCGTTTGCCACAATTGTATTATTATCAACTCAACAGCAAAACACCCTCCAAACTGATTGAAGTAAAGTCTTTATATATCAATCCAAAAACTCAAAAAATTGACTATGATCAAGACAGTCAAAAGTTTGACCGTGACATTGCAAAAATAAAAAAACGACTCAAAGCTTTAACGCCGGTTCCACCCAAACAGGTTAAAATTCAAGTCATCAGTAAAAAGGCTTCAAAAGAACCCTCTTGGTATGACCCTAAAGTCTCCATCCCGAAGTTTAGCTATCAATATCAAGTGAAATACAACAATTTGAAAAGTCCCGTACACAAGACGGTGGACTATAAAAATGGGCTACGCATTTCGCAAAGTTATAAAGTTCCTAATCAACAAAAAGCGTTGGTGACTGTTCAATATCTCGGGATTCCCTTTGAAACAGGTTATAACATTGAAGATCCTATACTTCTCACCCGATAAAAAATAAGGTCTCAAATTATAAAAATGAGACCTTATTTAGATCATGTGTTATCGCGTTATGCGGCAGCACGTTCTTCAATTGGCACCACTTTACGCAGCTCAGGCCCCGTATAGTCCGCACTTGGGCGAATGATACGGTTGTCCGCACGTTGTTCCATCACATGCGCTGCCCAACCTGTGACACGGCTCATCACGAAGATTGGTGTGAAGAGTTTGGTCGCGATATCCATGAAGTGGTATGCCGATGCATGGAAGAAGTCTGCATTACAGAATAATTTCTTCTCACGCCACATCACTTCTTCACAACGTACTGATACTGGATACAGTACCGTGTCACCGACATCTTTGGCTAAGCGCTCTGACCAGATTTTGATGATGCCATTACGTGGGTCATTGTCTTTGTAGATTGCATGGGCTTTGTTGCACAAAGATTTGAAATGCAAAGCGCCCCTAATTGAGCCAAATTTAAGGCGTAACTTGGGTAAGTGGTCGACCTAATTCCGTAAATCTGTTAAGGACTGCTACACGTGCATGGATCTCATTCACTTGGCTATCAAAACTCCTTGCACTGAGTTTATCTCCTAATAATTTGATGCAATGCATCTTAGTTTCAACCAAACTTCGCCGATGATAGCCTGACCATTTTTTCCATAGTGTCCTGCCTAAACGTTTAATTGTTCGAAGTAATTCATTTCGCTCTAGCGAGCTACTCTTTGTATCTTTCCATGGTTTCGCATTTTTTCTAGGTGGAATCACCGCATGCGCTTGCCGATCTGCAATGACCTGACGGCATTGCTTGGTGTCATAAGCTCCATCGGTATAAACAGAGTTAATCTGCTCATCTTGTGGAATCTGATTAAGTAAATCACCAAGCACCTGTGAATCACTGAC
>NZ_MVOM01000035.1:0-43555 GCF_002018895.1 Acinetobacter sp. MF4640
GTAATTTATATTTTACAATATAGAAGTACATTAATAAAGATGTTTATATACTTTTTTAATTAACAATAAAAATATTAATGTGGATAATGCAATTTATTTATAAGTCAGCTTCTTTAATATTAAATAAATTGATAAAAACTGTTTGAAGAAAAAATGCATCTTGGTATATACCATTACTAATTTAAAACTTTAAAGACATTACAACTGCTACTTATAAAAACCTACCTTATGGTTTAGTGCTGTGCATCTTAAATATAAAGTTTTACACCTTAAACACCAATTAAACTGCAATAATGATGTGCTTAGAGTCGTATTTATCCCTAAAAATTTAAGGCATCAGCCCTGGCAAAAGACTATTGAAACTACGCATATCAAGCACTTCACTGTAAAAAAGGTCCACTGTGTTTTTATGATTTCTCAACTTCATTTTTTTTATTTTTCCACTGTACTAACAAGAGAGGAGTCAAAAAAGACATTTGCATTTATTGGGCTTAAAAGTGAAAAACATTTTGCTTAAAGTGAAAAACGTTTTAACGAGTACTTTTAGAAAGGTGTTTAACGTTGTAGTATGTGCTCATGTTTTGCATGTGGATTAAGGGTGGTAGTGGTGAGCAGTTTTGAGAATCCTAATAGCTATCCAAAGACATTAAAAGAATATACAAGTCGTATAGAAGATTTTCCGTATTCTACTAAGACTAAATATGATATTGAGCTTAAGCAAAAGATTGATAAACATTTAGATAGTTCAGAGCTAGATTTAAAAATGTTATATGAAAACATATATTCTGAATTTAAAACTAAATCTGAAAATGGATATTATGCGGAATCTACATTTAGAACATATCGTGCATATTTAGTATATGGAATCGGTCTAAAGCTTAATGAGCTAAATAATGGCTCTATTAATGATGAAGATATAGATGCTGGTTTTGATGAATATTTTTTAGAAGAACTATATTTAAGAATCATTAACACAAAATATACAGCTAACAAGGACAAACCTAAGCGTACTTCTGAGCTGAAAACAAAGTACTTTGAACGCACGTTTTACAACTACTTGGTAAGAGAATTCGAACATAAGAACGAGAGTAACACTAGGGTTAGTGAGTTTGATCGGATGATGGTTGCTTTTGTTGATGCCAATCTTGTTGTTGGATTGCGTCCTGTTGAGTGGTTTTCCGTTTCATTCTGTTGTGCAGTAAAAGGACCAAAACTGATCATGATTGTGGAAAATGGCAAGGCTACACATGGTCGGGCTAATGGACTTAAAAGGTATTTAATACTTGATGACCTTAAACATGAAGATCAAGAAAAGATATACCTTTACTGGAACTTGCTAAATAGGTATGTGAGAAAGGTATCTAGTTTAAATAAAAGTAGTGGCTATACCTTTGGATGGGATGAAAAACAGACTTTTATTAAAATACTGCAAGAGCGTTTACGTTTAAGTTATATCAATTACTTTAAACTTAGAGGCAAGGTTTTAACTAATGAAGATCAACGACCTACTTTATACAGTACAAGGCATCAATGTATTGCAAATGCTAAGGTAAAGGGTATTGATAAGTTTGTGATAGCTGGTGCTTTTGGACATGCTGGTAAAGATACTGCTTCTAACTTTTATGGGCGAAAGTGGAGAGGCCATAGTGGTTTTAGTATAAAGCCTACTTTAGATTCTATTGAAAACGTTAATGGTAGCCATGAATTTGTTAAAACACTTTTAGCTAATAACCTAGATACCTTTTATTATTTTGATCTTAATATAGCAAATGAGTTTAATACCGACTATTATAAGGACGAATTAAAGTCGGGTTTAGTGATTGACTAAATGGATAACTCTAAAACTAATTTGACTACTTCAACATGGGGCTCTCCTTACGCTGAAGTATCAATAATAGGTAAAAGAAAATACGCAAGGCTTTTAAGAGTGTTGGTTGGTACGTTTGCCTCATTGTGCATTTTAACCGTTTTAACAACGCTTAGTTTTGTGGCTTTTAAACTCACCACAACAGATTTCGAATCTATGGTTTTTGATGACGGCACACCAGTTAAGTGTGTGCTTAGCTCTAAATCAGATCGTCCAATTCCATCTGTTATATATCAGCCAGCGAAATAGGAGTGCTGTTGTGTCTAAAGACAAATCTAATGAAAACGCTGAAATAGGTTCTTGTGATCCTAGTCTTTGGCTAAGAAAACAGGTGGATGAAAAAGATAAGGAGATTGCAAAGTTAAGACGATGGCTTGTTTTCGTGTTTTTCGCTTTTATCGTGAGTGCTGTTCTTGCGATGATTATTTTTGCTGCCTTTAATGCATACCCTAAAGTTAAAGCTGTTCAAACAGTAGATAACTCGGTTATCTGTCCAATCGAAGCATCAAAAAACCCTCGCGTTACTGACGTTGTTATTTCTGAATTCGGTAAGAGTGCAATACTTTCTGTCTACAACTTTGATTTCTTGAACTGGCGTGACGTTATTAACAATGCTGGTTCAATGTATTTCACTGAGGGCGGTAAAGATTCATTGATGAAGCAAATCGCTCAATCACAAACAGTTGGCACAATCGTACAAAACAACCTAACGATGCGAACTACTGCTACTGATGTTCCACAAATCGAAAACCGTGATTTACATGCTGCAGAACCTAGTTGGACTGTTCGTGTTCCTATCACTACTCAATTCTTCTTAGGTGACAAACAACCTAAAGAGACTCACCGCTTCATTGCGACAGTTACTATTGTTGAGCATCCACGTTCTTATCTGAACTACAACGGTATTGCTGTTAAGACAATTACGTTAACTCCAGCGCGTTAATTGGATGAAACTTATGAAATTGAAAAAATTATCTTTGGCTCTTTTTGCTTCTACTGCATTAACTACAATAGTTAATGCTGCTGATATGCCCCCGAATACTTTTGCGGATGCTCAATCTCCTTTGGTTGCACCTGAGGTAGTTGATACAGCATCGGAAATTGACAGACAGGTTCACAACCTTGTTGGTTTGCAGTTCACACCTGAGCAAACAAAAATAGTTAAAGGACTTTTGTTGCAACAAAAACGAAGCCTTTCTAGTCCTTATGTAAATACGCCACAAGCGAAAACCCGTAGTTTGGGTATTTCATTAAACCCTGGTGAGGAACCGCCAGTAATTCGTTTAAGCGCTGGCATGCTATCTACTATTGTCTTTACCGATTCTTCAGGAAATCCATGGAACATTGAAAAGATTTCTTTGGACCGTGGACGTTTCTCAGATGGTTTGGGTGAGCAAAACGAAAAAGAGCCAGATGAAATCCCTGAAACTAACATCCTTTCAATCGAACCATTAGATCCAGCTGCTTTCGGAAACGTAACGGTCACATTAAAGGGATTGGGTGCTCCAGTAATTTTGATGTTAGCTACTGGCCAACGTGATTTAGATGTTCGTGTAGACGCACGTATACCTGGTCGAAGCCCAACAGCCAAAGCTATGTATTCAACAGGCAATCAAACATCGATTATTCCAGATGGTGTGAGTTTGCAATTTATGGATGGCTTGGCGCCTGAAGGTGCTGTCGAAATGCGAACCGATAGTCCTAATGTCCGTGCTTGGAAGTTTGGTGGCTATATATATGTGCGTAGTAACTTTGGTGTTATTCAACCAGCCTTTTTGAGTTCTTTCCGCGCTAACAACGGTATGAAGATCTTCCGTTATGAAGATTCTGAAGATCTGAAATACATCACATTTTCAACGACTGGCGGTACACCTAAAACTGTTTACCTCGAAGACGCATTTTAAGTCATTAAGTGAGAAGTAAAAATGGATTCAACGAACCAACAAAATAACCCGAATGACATTGAAGAGAATTCTAGTCGTAGCACTGAAGTAGGTACTACCGATGAAACTATTATTTCTGCAAACCAAGTTCATTCAGAAGAAGACCAACCTAAAAAACTGAAAAATACAAGTATTAAAACTGCTAACAAAAAACGTGTTTTTGCAGATACGCGCTTTCGCGTTGTTGCAATTATTGGTTTGGTAGTAGTTGGTGGTTTAGGCTTTTTTATGTTTAACCCAATGGGGAAAAGTGACCAACTAGCTTTAGATAATCAGGTTGCTATTGCTACACCAGAAATCCAAGGACAGGGTACAAATGTTATCCCTCCTGAATACGTAGAATATGAACGTCAAAAACAAGCTGAAGAAGCTGCTCAAGCTGGCAAAAATGGTGAAAGCTATTTACCCGAATTTAAAACAGTTGCAACACAAGATCCAAACGGCGATCTGAACGATCAGAATTTTATTACAGGTCCAAATGGGCAACCTGTAAACGGTTCTGCAAAAGGTGGTACACCAAACATTACGCTTGAACTTGACCAGATGGCCAGAGCTAATATGGCAAATCAAGGTGGTGCTAATGGTGGCGCATTACCTCAACCAACTAGCGGTGGTCTACCACAACAACCACAAGCACAAAACGGTGCTAATCAAAACGCACCGATTTATCAAACTAACTACGCGCAACAATATGAACATGCTTCATCTGCTGCTAATGATGTTGCTAGTGTATATAGCCAACAAGCAGCTGCTAATGCAGAACGTAATGTTGCAACGCGTGAATTAAGTCAAACTGCTTTTGTTGATCAACTTGCTGCGTTTTCTAATACAAAGAACAAGGTCAACGGATATTCAACATATAAATATTCACACAACACTAAAGCATCGGAAGGGCAACAAAACCTTGGAAGCTTGAACGTTGCGAAAACGACTAGCGAATCTACTAAAGGACTAGCAATCATTAAAGCTGGTACAACAATGAAAGCGCGTTTAGATACAGGTGTGAATACTGATAAAGGTAAAAACCTATTTGCTACTGTTATTGGCGGTAAATTTAACGGCGCAAAACTTATTGGTACTGTTGGTCTGAATACTGCGGATATTGAATTTAACTTTACCCGTATGTTGTTTAAGGGCGAAGAGTATGCAATCCAAGTACGAGCTTTAACTCTTGGAACAAAACAATCGGGTATGGCTGATAAAGTCCAAAAACACACTTTGCAAAAGCTTGGCGGTATGGTTACTGCTGGAATCTTTGAGGGGTACGGACAAGCCTATCAAAACATTGGTACAACCCAAATCACAAATACTGGCAATGTTGTAAGCACGAAGGAAGAGCCAAACGATAAAGAAATTGCCGGGAACATCATTGGTAACGTTGGTACGGAAATGGCGAACATGGCACGTACATCAACAGTTCGACCAACTACGTATATCGTTAACAGCGGAAAAGTATTTGAAGTCTTTTTTGATGCTGACGTAACAACACCGAAAAGTAAGGGGTAAGCGAAATGTCTGATAATCAAATGACTGCTGAACAGGCAAAGAAAAATCTAAAAGATGCTGAAGGCAAACCCCAAAAAGGCGAAGGTGGTGCGAAGGGTGGTATTCCTCCAAAACTTCTTATTGTTATTGGTGTTATTGCCTTAATTATGATTGGTACTTTCTTTTGGATACAAATGAGTAAACCAAAAGACGTCAGCACGGCAGTTGCTCCAGAACAAACACCAGAATCCATTGATACTGTTGGTCAAGGCATTCAACAAACACAAGCAACATACATCCAAAATCAACAACCTTTAAAGGACAATAGTATTGCTGATGATACGGCGTTCATTGTTGATGAAAATATTGTGTTTAAAGATCCTACCACTGGTCAATACATGATTATGTACAAATCCATGTCGTATCCGATTGATTCTGATCTAGGAAAAGAGGCAATTAGCTTCTATCAAAGTCAGGGTACGAATGCACTTGTTTTATTACACCGTTTGCAAGAAAAAGAGCAAGCGCAAGGGCAAATACAAAACGGCGAACAAACTGCAGTTGCTCAATCAGAAACCAAAATCAAAAATGAACAACTGAAAGCTGAAAATGACGATCTTAAAAACCTTGTTGAATTGCAAGAACAGGCAATTAAGGAATTAAAGACTAGTTTAATCACAATAGCTAAAGACCAGACTAAGCAAAAGGCTTTAAGTACATCGGGATCTAAAACCTTATCAATTCCAAAAGGTGCAAAACGTTTGGATGCTTTTGCGGTTGTAGGCGATCGTGCTTGGATGACAGATTCTCAAAACCATACATATACAGTCTATGTAGGTCAGAAGATGCCAGACAATCGCACGGTCTATGCTGCTGACGAAAACGAACAAGCCATTTGGGTGAAATAAGGAAAATAGCGTGGATGCATTAGATATAGTTAAAGCGATATTAAACATATACGGTCCACTACTAAGCTTTATACGCATTTGCTTTGTTGTAACGGGGTTGGTGATTACTGGCACGGCGCTTTTTGACTTAGTGCAAGCATCATCACCTCAACAAAAGTTCTTTGGTCATGGAATGAAAGAGCCTACCACTGGTGGGGCATTGTTGAAGGTTCTTATCGGTGGTGCTTTTGCATCACTTGGATATGACGGATATATCATTGGTGCACTAGGTTCTTCATTGTTTGGTGGTAATGGCATAGAACTTGTAACGGTACAAAGTTACTTGCCTAATGCTGGTGCTAATGATTTAGGTGCATATATCGTTACGGCGGTTGTAGGTTTTACGCAACTGGTAGGGATTATAGCGGTAGCTCGTGGCTTATATGGTTTTGTAGAGAAAATTGATGCTCAAGGCAATGCGACATACCGCAAAGCATGGGTTTTAATTATAACAGGTGTATTATGCGTATACGTTCAGGACGTACACAATGCCTTTGTTAATACCTTTGGAACACAAATAGGAGGTACCTTTTTTACAATATTTTAAACAATCTTCTTAAAATAGGGTGAGAGTTTCTTAAAAACCTTGTATAAGATATTGAAGATATTTAACGAGAAGTTTAAAATTAAGCAACTTAAAGCAATAGGGTTTTAAGAATGTTTAATTACAGTGCGGAGATTAGCTCCCGTATATTAAATAAAAGGAAAGTGACAATGGTATCATTAGTAAAACACTCAGTTCGCACTGTAAAAGCGACTGCATTCCGCGCAAAAGTAATGTTTTTAGCTTTTGTTTCTGCATTAATGGGTCAAGTTGCATATGCAAACACTGGCACATGGAACCCGGGTGGTTCAGCTTACGGAAAACACGCTGCTGGTTCTGATGCGAATGAAATCTTAGGCCGTGGTGAAACATTAGGTCAAAACGTTTATAAATTCTTAATCGTAGTGTTCATGGTGCTTGGTTTAGGCTTAGTTGGTACTGGTTTGTATATGATGTATACATCAGAAGAAGATCAACAAAAGAAAAAGAAAACTGCTTGGATCTGTATTATTGTAGGTGGTGCGTTATCAATCGTAGGCTTCATCATGTTCTCTGCTGCGAACACTATTACTGGTAAAGCGTAATATAATAATAAATAAGTTTAAAAGCGTGGCTTAGGCTGCGCTTTTTTTATTTTAAAAATAGTATATACATGTTTTAATTAGACCTTACTTAATAGTATTAAGGGGTTTAAGTGAAACATATAAACCGTAAGTTTGGTATTTTAAGACCTATTAACGGCGTAAACGACAAGCAAGAGATACGTCAAGATAAAACTATCCATGATGGTTTTAAAACCAATGAGACAATAAAGCAAATAATGTCTTCACAACCAGCTAAATGCTATTTTTGTGATTTCTATGACGAATACTTTTTAGAGCCACATCACTTAGACGGCGATCATAGCAATCATACGGCTGAGAACATTGTAGCGGTCTGTACGCTATGCCATGCACAAAACCACATCTTTGCACTATCACTGGAAAAGAAAGCTGAAATATGCGTATTGAGTACGAACATACCTCAAGAGATCTTTAATCAATATCAACGTTCATTACTGGTGTTATCGCATAAGTCTGACAACCAAGATCCTGAGCTTGCTAAGTTCGCACGGCGACATCGCCAAAGCTTGCTTGTAGAGCCGTTAAAGCGCCATCAACGCCCTAATCCTACAAAGATGTCTGAAGCAGAATACGCACGTAATATGTTTGAGGATATACAGGCGTTTAATGCGATTAAGACACGAGCCCAAAGCATTGATACCCAACTGTACTTCACGGACATTAAGTTCAACACAATGGCTGAATATGAAGAAGCCAAGCAAGAAGATATGTTGGTAGCGAACGTTGATTACGTAGACCAGCTCCGCAAGTACAAAGAGTGGTATTTGAATGCCATCAAAGAGAACAAAAACTTTTCTTTGTATCAACTCGCAAAAGCTTTGGAAAAGGTATCAGACGAAGCATACGAGAGCTTTAATCTGCCAAACCACTACATAGTATTTTCCCCGAATATCTTTACTGACGAGCAGTATGAGTACTACCAAACACTAGATGTATTTAAGGGTTTGGGTGATAAGTGAGCTCACAAAAATGACAGAATGCTTAGCAGATACCGAATACATAGATATGAGCTTAGAAGAGGTTATATCGGGCATAGTGTTACAGCCATTTAAGCCTGACATAGTGAATGATATAGCGGTATTGGATAGCGTATTTGAGACGGACATATTGAATGATGAATACTCATTTATTGGTCCATACATCTACAAATATTGGGAACTTGGGATAGATGCACTACCAAAGGAAACGCACGATCAGCTATCGATATTTCGCTTATGCGTTATAGGTACTGAGGCTTTCAACTTCCTGAACGATTTGTATATACCAACGACACGGGACACTGGCCATACATCTAACACGCTATTGCTACTCCATGTTGTACATATAGCGATAGGGAATCAGACAACAACTGGTGAAGACACAACGGGGCATTTTCAAGATCCACTGATTAAAGCGCTACTGTTGATGAATATCCCCGTTAACAGCGATTGTTTGCTGTTGGATGACACTTTGGTACACCTAAACAAAATAACGGCGCTGAGTGGCTTAGACGTTGAAATACAGGTTAAGCAAAGTGTGAGTGTGAAGCATAAGAAATTACTGAGCACCAACTTTGGATTTGACAATCCATTATCAATTATAAGCGTTTTGGAACAAAAGAAACTGTCTGAAGAACTGACACGCTACTTTCCGATGATACACCTACCAACGTCCGTAGAAGATGCGACAAACCAGATAGATACGGGCAACTTAAAAATGAGTTCGCTGCAATCTTTTTGTATATACCAAAACTTAAAGCTATCGGTGTCTAAAGTTTTCCACGAACAGGGCTTATACCAGAACAAAGAGATCTACATAGAGCTTGATAAGGTTCACTTCCAACTTAAAAATACAGGTTCCTTAAACTTCAAGGTGGGTACTTTAGGGGAAAGCCAAGAGGTTTTAGAAACGGCGTTTTGGCAACTGCTTAATAAGGGTTTAGTGTTTGACCTAAATAGTTTTAAGAAGTATGTCGAATTAAAAGAGGACGAAACCGTTAAAACTGATGTATTTACTAATTCAAAAAATGATAATATCCCTTTTAACAGTACCTTCTATGAGCTTTTATTAAGGTTGGTTTTAGATACAAGCTTAAAACCCTCTGTTAAAAGTCTTGAGGTCGCAATTCAAAAAAAGGATTTCGACAGTGCGATTAACGTTTTAAGAGAATTACCGTTTTTTAGTGCTTAATGCTTAAAGACATGTCTAATCAAAGATAGACGTAGAAAGGTGAATTAATAAAGGTGTTTAAATGAGTAAGAAGAAAGCTGAGAAGTCTGGTTATAATAAGACTGGTTACTCCAAGATTGAAATTATATTGATGTTATTCCTACAAAGCATGAAAGCTGACGTAGAGGATTATTGCGATTTAGAAACAGTATCGGACGAACATACGTTTGTCACAAAAACTGGTGCAATGATTACGATCATCGAATATAAGGGGATTAAGAGTTTAATTAGTGGTGATGCATTCAGCCGTCAAATTGGTTTGATGACGAGCAACATGCGTAACTACTTCAAAGACCGTGGACATACGATTCATCTAGCGTTCAAAGTAGACCATGAGACGCCATACGCCATTCATGACTTGAACGCCATGCAAAAGGCGACCACGGCGCGTTGTGCGATGAATCTAGACATCATCATTGATGAAATGACAGAAACCATTTCAGGCGGTGTATTTAACGAAAGCTGTTATATCGCTTTAATCTCTGAGCCAACCTTACTATCGCCAATCGATAAAGCTCAAGACTCAAAAAACCGTAAAAAGCTACTGTCGCAAATTACAATGCCAAGTACGGTCAATGCTCAAGACATGCTTAAATCATCGGACAGCTTATACGTACACCATGAGTCTTTTGTCTCACAATTCTTAAACTCACTCTCAACTGAAGAATTTCCAGCAATCTATGAAGTATTGAATGTTATTGAAGCTGGTCTAACGATTAAAAAACAAATTGCCTCACATTCAACTTCAGATGACTTCACCTTGTCTGTGCCGATGTTGAATACACGCTTACCGATGCGTTGGAAAGAAATACCATCAGAACATGATGCGTCACACGTTTTGTATCAACCGATCTCAGAACAACTCATGACGAATGCGATCTTACCTGGTACAAGTCAAGGTTCATTCTATCCAGTGGGAAGTGTTATCACTGACGGCGTAGTATATGCGCCATTGATGGTAGATATATATCCAGCTAAGACGAATACGTTTGAAACGCTATTCCGCTTACTACACCAGGCCAAAACGCACGACACTAACGGTAACATCCGTTCTATCCCATATGCGGTGAGTTACTGTATTACTGGTGATGGTATGGCTGGAACCATGATGAAACGCACGTTATCAAGCGTTATTCACTTTATGACGGCACAAAACAAAGCCATTCGTAATGCTGGTAACATTTTGATGGCCACTAAAAATGACCTAGATCAAGTAGACACTGTTGCTGGTCTGCAAATGACCATGATGACATGGGCACCGAATACCGAAGATGGTGTAAACATTCTTGTAGGACGGCGCCAAAAGCTTTGGAAGAGTTTTGAAGCGTGGGGCGGTGCAAAAGTCATGGAACAGGCTGGCGATCCTATTTTGACTTGGGCATCACATATACCGGGCTTGATGGTACGTAATCACGCACCTATTTCACCAGCACCGTTGTTTGATGTGTTCTACATGTTACCGCTGACACGTATTAACTCACCATTCCATAAAGGGCATCAGCTCAACAAAACCTTAGACGGTAAACTGATTATTCTTGATTCGTTCTCAAATGAAGTGACTGTATGGACGACTATTAACATTGGTAAACCGGGTACGGGTAAATCGGTCACAATGAACAAAGGCATGCTTGAGGACATCATGATGCCTGGTAACGAACGTATCCCGTTGACCTATATTGTCGATGTGGGTGAGTCAAGCCGTGGGTTAGTAGAAACAGTGCAAGATTCATTGCCTGAAGAGCTACGTCACTATGCCATCTATAAGCGTATTAAAAACTCAAAAGAAGAAGCGATTAATCCGCTTGAATTCAGTATGGGCTTACGCTACCCGTTGAACTACGAAATGCGTCAAATGACAGCGTTTTTAAGTTCATTGGTAACACCGCCTGAATTGAAAGGGCAACCAGCCAAAAACACTTCTGACGTTATTGGTGCGGTCCTACGCCGTACATTCTATTTTGCTGATGATACGAATGCTGACCATAAAGCACGTAAGTACATGCGCTTTGCAGATCCAGAACTAGATCGCATCATGGAAAAACACGGACTGATTGAGCCACATTCTGAACAAGGTAAGGATATTTCTTATTACGCTCTACGTGATCTTTTCCATTCAATGAATGAGATCCGTGGACGCACGTTGGCTCACCGTTACGCAATGCCGACTATTGGCGATATGATTGAAACACTTTCTGATTCATCAATTTTAGATGTTTGGAGTGATGTTCATATTGATAATGAACGAGCACTGGACTTTTTGGCGCATCAGATTATGGCTGCACAAAATACCTATCCAGCATTCTTCTATCACACCAACTTTGACATTGGTAACGCTCGTGTAGCTTCTATCGACTTAAACGAAGTTGCGACATCATCAGATCCTAAAACTACATCGCTATTCTTCCAGATTGTACGGATGTTCATTAAACGTAAGTTCGCCGTGAGCCGTGACGATATTCCAAAATTCCCACAAGCTTATCGTGAATATGCAACCCAACTGATTAATGAGCTTCTTGAAGACCGCAAAATTATGTCTTATGACGAATTGCACGTTGCGAAAGGCGATCCAATCCTATTAGAAGAATTGGCTGAAGACGCACGTACATTGCGTAAATGGGGTGCTCGTCTTAACTTGGCATCTCACAAAGTAGAAGACTTTAAAGACTTGGTGGGCTTTGCTACGGCGTATGTGATTGTCGATCCTGGTACACGCGAATCTCGTGAAGCTATTCGTGACAGCATCGGTCTAACTCAACTAGAAATGGATGCGCTTGGTTCAGGTAACGTAGGTTTCTCAGATCAAGGCTTAACGTACTTCAGTAAAATTAAACTCGAAAAAATGGAATGTTCGGGCTTATATACCGTTTCACTTGGTCCAATCCTTTTATGGTCACTCAGTACACATCCCGATGAACGTGCGCTCCGTAACTACACGTATGACCTTATCGGTGAACGTGGTAAGGCGTTGAAGGTCCTTGCACAATTCTATCCAAAAGGTGCGAAGAACCAGATTAAGACACGGCGTACCATGATTGAGAAAAATGCCAAAAATAAAGGCACGGACTTTGACGAAAACAAAGCAACTGCTTCAGTGATTTCTACCATGGCACAAGAGATGGTTGTTGAATATCAACGCTATGAACTTGAGCAAAACATGAAGAAAAAATTACTGAACCAACGTAAGTCTGAAGCTGTTTCTTCTTAACTCCAATCAGCTATATAGATTTGCGTTAATTGGTATATACATTGAAGTGCTTGGATATGGGTAAGGTCGTTAAACAACGACTTTGCCTATTATCCTGAAGATAAAAGAGTAGGTCGCAAAGTATGGCTTCTACACAAAAATACGGCACACAAACAAAGTTCAGACCTAGTTCGCTTAAGCGTGATACACGATCAGGCTTAGAGAAAATCCATTTAAAACTTACAGCGCCAGACGGCGCTAATTATTTGGTTGGCGTTCTTGGTGCTATTGCAGTTATTTTGTTTGTTGTTCCGTTTGGCGGTGAGATATTTATAGGGATCGCGTATTACCTATTAAAACGCTACACACATCCGAATGATTACTTTTTTGAGTGGCCATTCCGTGCGCCGTTGCATTCAAACTCACTGGATGCGTCAACTGACATTACATCACGCGTAAAAGATGACGTACTGGACAATCCAAAAGCCTTTTTGGAATACGCACGTACCAATCGCGATAAGCTACAAGGTGAGGGTGTGACTTACCTTGGTCGTTGCCGTGAAACTGGTCTACCTGTTTATGCATCCAACTCCGATGACCGTACACATCAAATTGTGTTAGGTACTACGGGTTCGGGTAAAACAGAATACATGCTAGGTAACTGTGCCAACCAGTACGTACAAAACTCAGGTTATATCTTTGTAGACGCAAAAGGTGATACCAAGGCTCAACAAGACCACTATCGTTTATGTAACCGCTTTGGGCGTAATGAGGATCTATTAACGATCAACTTCATTACCTCAGGTCGTAACATGCTACGTGCACAAACCGACAAGATGACCAACTCAATGAACCAAATGAGCAACACCAGCTCAGGGATGTTGATTGAATTCTTGATCAACTTGCTTGATGACTCAGGCGGTGGCGGTGGTGACATGTGGAAAGGTCGTGCGATGGCCTTTATCGCTGCACTTACACGAGTTTTGGTCTATCTACGTGACAATGGCTTCATTCAGCTTTCACCAAAAGTATTCACGCAATACATGGAACTTGAAGCACTTGAAGAATTGGTATTTTGTCATAACGATAAATACGGGATTGACTTTGAACGTGTGGCTGAACAGCTTCAAGGCTACCTCGTTTCATTACCTGGTTATTCAAGCAACCCTAAAAAGTTAAAGAAACAAGAAACCAAAACCCGTGAGCAACACGGTTATATCACCATGCAGTTAACCAAGGCGATTAACGACTTGACGTTTAACTATGGTCACATCTTTGGTGTAGAGCATGGCGGTGATATTGATATTTTTGACGTTGTACTTAACCGCCGTATCTTAACTGTGCCATTACCAGCTCTTGAGCGTTCACCAGACTCACTCAAAATGCTCGGAAAATTAATCATTGGCTCAATTAAACAAATGATGGCTGGTTCCCTTGGTAACAAAATGGAAGGTTTACGCCGTGCCATTATTGACGCACGACCAACCAACGCCTCTACTTCATTTAAGCTATTTTTGGACGAATGGGGCTACATCGTTATTGTCGGTGCTTCGGTTTTACCAGCTCAGGCACGTTCGCTTAACTTCTCTATTACGTTCGGTGCTCAAACATTTGAAGATATTGAACGTGGATCTAAAGAGGAAGCAGCTGCTACATGGGGTAACACGACCGTTAAAGCCATTGGACGTACTACTTCGGGTGCTGAAAGTACAACATACAAATTGGTTGATGGTTTTGCTGGTGAAGAGTGGCAAGGTAAAGTTAACTCAATCAATATGTATCAAGGTCTAGTATTCAACCGTTCGGTACCACAAACAGAAGTCCAGTTCGCCAAAGAAAAACGTGTGACAATTGAACAAATTGCCGGACAGCACAACGGCGAATTTACCTTGCTCATATCAACTAAAGGGGAAGGTGGTAAAACTTCAGACGTTAAAATCGTATCAATGTTGGCGTTCTATGTGGCTGATACTCAACCCAAGTACTTACGCTTAAATGACCTTTGCCCAATCTTCAATATCCAAAAATCTGAAATCTACGATCCTACTTTAAAAATTGAAGACTTCATTCATGAGATTGAGGAAAAACACACGCTACTGACAGACAACAATTCATCTGCCAATGTCACGGCGCTTGGTGATTTTGAGATCTGCAGAAAGCTCAATAACACCTTGTACGAAAACAACAACACGGTAAAAGACTTTACTCAAGATTTTGTACATCAGATTCTTGAAGCAAGACGTCTTGAATCCATCACACCTGAAGGGATGGCACCTGGTCAAAGAACAGTAATGTCTTCGTCCACGGCGAAAGGTGAAATCTCCAAAGAACAAAAACACCGTGAAAGTATTGTTTCAGCACAAAAAGAAGCAAGTGATAAAGACCAGACTATTGAGAACCGAAAACAGTTGCAGTACTTCGGTAGGGGTTCTGATATTTCACCTCAAGTAGAAGCTGGTGCTTACAACAATGCGGATCTTGATGCTGAATTTAATATCTATGGTGAACGTATAAGCGAACCTGAACAGGCTCAACAGGAAAGTGATGCTGAAACTGTGACTCGCGCCGTTATCACACCAATGAACCTAGACAGCTACTATGATGAATTGAAAGAGATCCTAACAGGATATGACTTAACCGTTGCGCCAATTACTGAATATCAGCTTGTTCAGATACCACGCCATGTAAAACCTGAAGATCAGACACAATACATTGCGGAAAACAAAGCCAGTCTTGATCAAGCCATCTCACATAGCACTAAAAATGAAATGGAATTCGTAGAACAACAGTATGCAGCTAAGTTTGAAAAAGCTTTGATGAAAAACCCGTTCTCGCACGAATGCGTTACTTTTGAAAAATTGTTGGTGATACTTGGTTCAAAAGGTTCTTCAGCTTCATTACGATCAGGCATTACAATCAAAAAAAAGGATGACTAAACGCATCCATGTAGAAGACATAAGGCTGGTTATCCAGCCTTTAGTTTTTTTGGGTGAGCTGTTTGTACTTAATACGCCTTAATTCATCACTCGGCATGTATTGGGCTATTTCATATTCGCTCTTATACGGCGTTTCATTGAATATGGCCAATAACAACAACTGCGACAGCGGAATGGCTTCAGGCACCATCATTTCGATTAAGCGAAACTTTTCAGACGCATTCACATCAAATGCAACCAATAGCGCCGTATATGGAATGTGGCGATCTGCAAGTGATAAATCGGGGTAAATAGGTTGGTCCTAGTGCTAACGTTTGAAAGTCATACATATTCAAGCAAGAGATAGCTTTAGGTACATTGGATAGGTTCACGGCGTAAGATTCAATGTTTGAACACATATTGGCATCCAGTTTGGTTTTAACCCTAGTTTAGATGCATTTTAATATAATAACTTAGTTTTAACGTGCATATTCTTAAACATAACTAAACCACTTCTTAAAACCTTGTTTTGTTTTAGGCTTAATCGGTATATACCATTGCATAAAAAGTTTAATGAACTGTGTTTTACCCTTTACAATCCTTAATACATCAATTAAATTGCCCTTAAATCACATCCAATATACAGGATATAGGCAATGACTAAAGAACAGCTAGAAAACTTACAAACACTTGGAATGACTGACTATAAAACACGTTTACACGTTAAAGGTGTGCGAATTGTTGAAGTGCAACAGTACTCAAAGTCTGTCGATAACAACGCCGTACAACCACTTGCAACTAATACCACTCAACCGCAATTCTTAAATTAATTTTCCAAAAAAATACTTATAAGCACTTTCTGTATTAATATATCTTTATTAGTTTTAATAAAGCATTAATCAATGGAGTGCTTAAAATGTTAGACACTTTACTTTCGGTATTTTCAGCAAAACATAAGCTTTATAAGAATCTCAAGTTAAAACCCTTTATTGATACCCGTTTAGTCAATTCTGACAGCATCGCCATGACCGATGTTTTCCCTTTTCATCAAATCAAAGATTCTCTTTGTATGACTGGTATATCTCCTACTAATTTTGTACCAGGCAAAAACATTGTTTTGAATCCACATGCCAAAGATAACGATTCCATCAGCTACCTTGGTCAAGATACGCATAATCATAAGCCGTTCTACATCTCTACCTTTGCTGAAGAATTGGCTGAAGTATTTAACCCGATTTTTGCAGAAATCATTCATCTTGAAACACCATGCTTACTTGACCTATCTGAAATTGGGGGCTTCTCAAATTCCAAGTCGGATTTAAGCCAGTACCGTAGCATTGATGATTTTGTAAAAAACGCATGCCCTGATTACATTAGTGATGTGAGTATGGAAAATTTAGATCGAATGTTGTTATGGCCAGAAATCCGTTTATTGAACTCTCCAGATACAACCACTGATCAATTTTTTATCTATGGCTGGAGTCCTAAGATTTTTGTTCAAAATTCTGGTGGATCACATCACATGGCTGCTGCACATTACTTGGCTAAGAAACTGAGCCAATGTGTGCCGATTCAAGGCAAAGTAAGTTTGAATCTAATCTCAAATAAAGCACTTCAAAACTTTGATTCAAAATACGCTGCGTTCGCCGTGCCAGATGATGCATTGATTGATATGGGGAATGATTTATCAGAATCAGGGCTTGAATATCAGCTGGTGTTTTTCCGTGAACGTGAAGTTAATTTTATCTTCTTCAAAAAGAATGATCAGAATGCCCGTGTTATTTCGCTATTCAACAATCTGCATGCTTCATTGAATGGTGCATTAAAGACGGCGGTTCAAGCGCAATTCAAAAATGAAGCACTACTCACCATCATGAGTGCTAACCTCTCTGATACATCAAAAGATCAATTTTTTAGCACACGCCCTCACTTGGCTGAGATCTACAATCACGTTCAAAACGAAGTTTGTTTGAGTGGTCCTAAACCGACTAGCCCGACAATCTAAGGGGTAGGGAATATGGATCACCAATCATCAACTACACCACATGCACTCATTCTCGGTCTGACACTTGAACAGGCCATTTCTGTTTTAGCAAAGAAACCCGTTGATGCTACCCACTACAACTATCTTGAAGATGACGAGTACAACACCTACGTCATGATGAAACCTGAGTGGACTAGTCTCAACAAACATGCCTACCTACATGTAGATGGCTTAACCCATGAGCGTAAATGGATGTTTATGCCGAATGCTTCAGGTGAGTACAACTTGCTAGAGGGCTGTATTGACCTGTTTGAACTTAACCAGGCCATCGAACAGCAATATCTTGTGTTTGAACAATTCCTGAATAGCCACGGCGCACCGTTCCGCAAAGTTGGTGAGAAGTTTTCTTTTGTCACTCAACTTCTCTTTGATGCATGGGTGATAGATCCAGAACGTGCGATTCAAAAACTTCATGAGATGAAGGAAACAAAAATCTCATTACAAGTGCCTTTGCTTCATGGGGATAGTCAGCATGATTGATACGCAAAATACTAATGAAAACATTGCTTCAGAAATTGAAGCTCGTAGCGCTTTTGAAAATAGATACGGCGTGGTCGGTAGTCTGTTGGCCAGTGGCAATTATTCTTCTTGGGTGCATCAGGCGAAATGGGAAGCTTTTCGTGATGGTTGGATGCAAAGTGAAGTAGAAACTAAAAAATCTATCTATCAAATGCAAACACCAGCCATCAGCGATGACCAATTGGAAGTGGAAAAATTACTGCAGTTGCTCGATGACTTTTGGAATAAGAAATGGGGCGATTGGAAATCATCTGCAGATATGGTGGCGCAAGGTGAGGCAAATGCCTATGAACATGCGAGAGGATTGCTTGAAACGGCGATAAAACAAGATGAAGCCACATGCCAGTGGTTACGCAATCAATTGGCAACGATTCAAACTGAATTGGATGCTTTTATCACATTCGTTAATGAACACCTTGTTTACCATGAAAGTGATGGTCCAGATTTAATGTCGAAGATCCAGAAGCTCAAACATTTGATAAAGGTTAAACCATGATTACGGTTCAAATAGAGATGTGTGGCTTTGGGATTAAACGGCGTTGGGAGTTTGGAGATCCGCGCCGTGCGCCAATTACAGTTTTAGAAATGGGCTTCATTAAGGTTTGTAAAATGCGTGGTGATAGCAAACTGGTTGAGTTCATGAGGGGTTATGCAGACGACAAAGAATTCAACTGGCATCCCAAAGTTCGCATTGCACGTAGAAAAGCAGAACGTAAAGCCTATTCGTACTATGACAACCACTACAAACAGCAGATTAGAGAACTTTTCGATCGCCAAAATGTAGACCGCCAAAAACAATATGAATTGGAACGCCAAAACAAAGCGTTATTGGCTGTTATTGAACTTAAAAAAGAACAATCGTAGGTATATACCATGACGGGAATTGAATATTTTCAGAAGTATGGCTGGAGTCACGCCGTCCAGTCCGTTAGTCGAATTCCAAGTGAATACAACGAATATTCACCAGATCTCAAAACTGTTGTTGTAAACGGCAACTTTCGTTATGCGATGGCTGCGGAAATCAGCAAAAAGAAAACTGAAGTCTATGTTACTGAGCTCAAACAAATCATTGAGAGTGAAAAGCTACTAGAAGACTTCTTTAACTTGAATCTGGTTGGTATAGAAAAAGGCTTAAGTAATGCTAAGCGTGAAATGCAAGACATGGAAGAACAGGGGATTGTTGAATTCAACCATCGTTTTGATGACGACCTGACTTGCACCACGGAACGCATGAAACTTGCCATCGCTCAAATAGACCATCTTTATCAAAACAACATTACAAAAAGTGAGTAATGCCCATGTTAGAAATGTTCCAAAATCAAACCATGCGATATATCTCTATTGCCATTGGCGTGATTAGTATCTTTATATTCCTATACCTACTTAAACTCGGTGAGGGGCTTGTCATTAGCCTTATAGTTGCTGTGTTCATATGTGGTTTGAGTTTATTCAAACTGAAAAACTACTATGAAAAAAATAACCCATACATCAATGCAGAACACCTTGCTTGGCTGTATGGTGAATTGCAAGAATATGACCAGGATCTATTCACAACTGTCAGCAATCTGACCAAGAGTACTGGACGTTTAGAATTGAGCCAGCTTAAATCAATCCGTAACCGCTATGCTTCTTCCATGAACGAAACTCAACTACAAGCATTGGCCAGTGAACATACTGAAGAAAGCAAATATCGCTTAGACCAGTACAACTACTCAATTTATGTGATGGATGAAGTCATTAATCAATATTAATGGCTGTAATCTAATGGTGAGAAATATGAGTCAGCAAAAACAAATTAAGCAAAAAGTGAAGCTTTTAAATATATCCCCTCTATCCGCTTTTTTTGGATTTTAATGTCTGAACTCTCAGTCGTTTATGCGTTTTATTCGCCCTTATATGATGAATTATCGGGTGCCAACCTGATCATCATTCTTCATGCAATCTCTATTAACATCGCCGTGTTATATATCTGCTATACGCGGTATCAAATGTATAAAGAGCTACAAAACTATTGAAAGGTTTATAAAATGAACACAACTCTACCTATTCTTATTCATAGCGTTATTGGTGGTATTGGTGAACATCCAGATGCTAAAAAACGAAGCTTAGGATACGGCGCTATCATGCTGTATATACCGATTGAACATATGGTCGGTTCAGGTGTACTTAAGCTGATGATTGATGTGAATACACTGTCGATCTATGCGTCTGAAAATCCTAATTACCTAAAACAACCACATACCATCAATGAAGCTTCTCACTTGTGGAATGCATTGCGCTTTGACAGTGCTTCTAAAGCCAGTCGGAAGGTCATTCATGATAATGGGTATGTTGAGTGTTTGTTTTCCATTCCTATGAAGGTTCTTGAGCCATTTATGGGTGCTGAATTGATTCAAAACGAATTAGGACTTCCATACATGGCCATCGATCAAAGTGACAAGTCGAAATGCATGCCGATTTGGTATGATGTCAGTAAATCGACCAATCAATTTATTGATGGCAACTACAACGATTATCCTGGTGTGCAGCCAACTTAAATTTTTAAGAAAAGTTTTTAGCTTTGATGATTTGTTAATTATTTATATCGACCAGATTGGCGATGATGAAGAGAACAGACTCAATATGGCCCGTTTAATGGGCCACATTTATTTTTATAGATTAGGGATGCTAACTGCGTGAAAACAAAAATCATTTTAAACATCATTTCGTGGACCTTAACCGTCCTAACTTGTTATGCGTGGATTGCCTTTACGTTTATTGAACCAGTTGGCTACACCATGACTTTTCTTGTTATTTTAATATTGATGACAGTAGTGCTCAGCTGGTGCTTGGCAACACCTTATATTAAGACCAAAGACCGAACCAAGCGACTAGACGAAAACTTTAAGCTACTTATGCTCTCTGTTGCTGTTGTTCCACTCCTAATGTTTCTACTGTCATATGGTTTTATATGGTGTTTCAAGACGCTAGAAAAGAAACAGTTCAACCATGACCATATTGCTGCGATGGTACCGGGTAGTAACTTCAATCAACTACAAAAGTTTGCCAAGGAAAACTACAACGCGCCACTTGTGTTAGGTGACTTTAACGAAAGTTGGGCTTTAACTTCCTTAGATATACCGCAAGCTTCTCCAGCTTCATTAAGATCTAGTACAGGATATTGCCTGGTGAATATGTCTAAAACCAGCATGAACACCATGTATAAAGAAGCAAAAACCGATGTAAGCTACAACGATTGGGAAATGCTGATATTAGCGCACGAGTTATCTCACTGTTTAGATCGTGCGACCGATGTGCCTGGTGAACTTGGCCAGCCACTTAAAGCATTAAATTCAATTGCGCCGTCTGATCGGTCCAAAGTAAAGATGGATGATGTATCTACCTTTGTAACGGCTGAAAGTAGCGGTAAAACGCAACTATGGCGAGAATCTTATGCGGATCTGTTTGCGGTAGGTTTTATGTCACTTGATCCAAAATACGATACTGCAGCGTTAAGAGAAAGCCTGATTAAATTACGTGAAAAACGTAAGGCACAAGATCCAACCCATAATTCGGTGTGTTGGTTGCAGTATTCTAAGAGTCAGCCTTTCCCACAAAAAGGTTCGGATGTTTATTCTTGGGCAAATAACATCAGAATTAAAGCGCCGTGCGAGTTGAAATAACTTGTCTTCAGACAAATTAAAAGCCCGAATTTCGGGCATCTTTTATACCAGCTAATTAACAATAAAAGCCAGGGCTTATAGTTGGTGCAGACATATCATCATAGATGCAATCTATACTGACTGCAGGTTTATCAATGTGGCTAAATAAGCTTGGATTGACCAATTGATTTGTTAGCTTAGATTTTTCTATACTAAAGCCAACCAGTTCAACTTCACAATCACACACGTAATGGAATTTTGCCTTACCGTACAACACAAATACATTAGGTGACTTCTCATACATCTTGAAGTACTCGGCTTGAGTTTGTGACAATGGAACCTCCAGCACCACAAAGCCATTTGGTACGACAAAAACTGCAGATCCATCTTTTACTGAGTAAACGATGGCTTGAACATCAGAAGCACGTTCAAAACCCACACTTTTTTTTATCATTTAGATTACCTTTTTATTTTGTAATATTCGCCTCGAGCGCAGCGTTTCGTACATCAGCTAGGTTTAACCAATGGCGGTGCTCAGCTTTAGTTTTTTCAATTTTGTGTGGTGTTCTTGGGTATTCCCAACTCCAGTAATGCTTTTTATAAATCTCCTTATCTTTCACAAGATACGCCTGTATAGATTGACTATCCTCATTAGTTGCATAGCCAACGCCAAAGTAAATATCTAAACCTTGCTTTAGTGCAGTTTGATAATCGGCTTCAAATTGAATAACAAGGGATTCAATCCTAGCTTCATGAGAAAAGATACTAGATAGTTTTAACATCACACGGCTCCAAGTTTAAGGCAATATGCCTCGAGATAAAACCATTATAACGGTCAAAATCCACTAAATTAGTTTATTTAAAAAAAATTTCATTAAAGTTAAACCCTTGAAGATTAAAACATACGGCGAAAAACTTAGGTTTTTTATTCAATATTAATCAGACTTACTCAAATTTAGTCTAGATGAACTGGTATTTTTAAAATTAAGGCTGCTTCGCGTTCCCATTTGTGAACAGATTCTCATTTTTGAGAATGAATTATATTTCATTTTTTGACTGACACTGGAACAATTAGCCATAGACGAGTAGGGGGTGGGTAAAGCCATATACCACATTTAAGAAATAACGCCGTAGTGGTGTTAATTCATTGTTAATTGAATATGGTTTGAATTAAGGCTTGATGGAAATGCATTAGTAGAATTATGGGTGCTGAATTATCAAAATTAAGTTTTGGATTATTTTAATCAATTAAAAAAACATCGTTTGCGTTTATAAAGCCAGCAGTTGATCAATTAGCTGATCAACGCAAGGGTATTAACCTTTTTTATGGTTTAAATACTTTTGAGTACGTTCTAATAATTTCGGGATGGTTTTTTCTGCTTCTTCTTGGGTGAGATGCAAACCATAAAATTTATTAGTTGTTCCGTAGCTTTCATTAAGTACTGAATAGGGAATATATAAGGTGTACATGTCTTGTTCTACTGAGTACAACGTGATGAAGTCAGTCGTATATGAAAACTTGCCATTTTCGCTCTCTAGCTTGATTTGTTGGTGTTTAACGAGCTTGAGTGGTGAAATGCAGTCACCGCCATAGATCGCAACTGTGCCACGCTCTTTGTACAGCTTAATGAGTTTTTTGGTGCATTTTAACGGCTTGCCGTGTTTGTCCAATTTTGGTTGGTTGCGAACAAAGATGTTATAGCGAAGATTCGAGTCACCAAGCATCCCGCTTGTTGTTTCACTGATGGTCAATTGGCGTTTAGACTTCTTATAAAACTCTAATAAGCGTTGCTGTAAATTGAACCGTGAAACACCGCATTCGATGTCAAAATCTAGACTTTTAAAAGCGTTTTTATTACTGTTGTTTCCAAAGTAACAAACTGCATCGTTAAACATTTGCGTTAAGTTTGCAAAAATTAAGAGAAAGTCGTTTTGTGGGTACGGACGTTTTTGATACATGCACCCAAACTCACTGTCTGACAACTTATAAAAATAGGTGCGAACGCCAGTATAACTGCAAAGTGAATCATAAATGCGTGTGCCTTTAATTTGAATCTGAGTAACATAGCTAGATGAAAATTCAGGGGTAGCCCAAAGCATAGGGCTGAACAGGATGTCTTTCACTAATCCATTGTCGTATGCACGGTCGCCAACGCGACTCTTTTGGTTAATGCGGTCGTTTTGGGTGTAAACATGGATGTTCTTCAGCTCCAACGTTTCACGTTTGAACACGGTCTTTTCAGCGGTAGCAGTAGCGGTCGTCATGGTGAAGTTCCTTATCGGCTTAAATACGTGTGTGCAAAAATTGCTTGCATGGTTTTAAAAATTTGGTCTGTTTCAAAGTAGTCAGAAATTTGCTCTTGGAATGGGCTTTGATGGTTGCGAACCAACGTGCGAATCGCAGAACTATTTAAGGTGTCTGAGTTGGTAAAACCATTTTTTAGTACTTTGATCTCAAAATATGGGCTAGTGGATGCAATCACACTGACAATAATGTTGCCGTCTTGGTCTGTCTTAACTGACAAATCAGCAATTGGGCTTAGCTCATGGCGTAAAAAATACATATTGTCGGGGTTATAGATTGCTTTAAATCTGATTCCGTCTTGGCATATAGCGCAAAACAATTCATTCACCGACTCAGCAGTAAAGATCGCCCCAAACGTCACAACAACAGGCCCGACATTTTTTTGCTGTTTTTCATCATGTTTGATGGTTAGCTCGCAATGCGCTGTAATTAGGTTTTGCATGGTTTATATCCTCAAATGTGATTCAGTGGCATACGCACGTTATCCGTGCGTATGGGTGAATTGAATTAAGAAAGTTCGCGTGACCAACAATCTTCTATACGGTCGTATGCGTAGCCGTTTTGAGCCATTAACGTGCAAATGTCTTCAAGGTTTTTGCCAAAGATATTTACTGAGGTAACTTGGTCGAGTACTGATGTATGACCAAAGTTTTCTTTTAATGTTGCAACGTAGATTTCAACATCCATGAAGAAGAAATTTGTTTTATCAGCCAATGTCGGCATGTGCTGTTGAAATTGAAGTTGAGCATAGTCACTATCCGCTTGAAGATCCGCAAGGGTTAAATCACAGTTGTTGTCGATGTAATCTGAGATTTCATCAAACAATGTTTCCATGTGAGCACCGCTAAAAGTTTTAGGGAAACCGATGTATAAAGTGCCTTGTAACTGTACTGATTGAGCGTTTAAATTTGACATGCTGTTCACTCCAAGTTTTAAGCTTTCTGCTTTTGATAGTTTCATTTTATTGGAAAACACAACCTGGCAAACTTTTCTCGAAAAATAAGATTTTCAATCTTTTTTTAATCAATTAAAAAACATCGCTTGCGTACTAATATGATTTTTCTATTAGCCGTATCGCCGTAATGCATTAAGAATAATTTAACGAGCAATTAGTTAGGGTCTGTTGACATTTTCTGTTCAAAAAAATAGCGAGAAAGTAAAATTTAATCGCCAAACCAAATTTACTTCTCGCTATGCCTCGTACAATGCTGAATGATCAACACTGGTCTAAGTTACTTTCTATTTTCCGAAATTTTAATATCTATTTCAAATCTAATTTGAGAAATTTTGTCGAAGCAATACTTTATAGAATAAGAACAGGCTGTCCGTGGCGTGATTTGCCTAAGGAATTTGGTTCGTATAACTCAATCTTTAAAAAATATAATCGTTGGTGTAAAAATGATAAGTTAATGAAAGTATTTAAATTAATTTCTTCAAATGCTGATGTGGAATGGGTTTTTATTGATGGTAGTCATGTTCGGGCACATCAACATTCTGCTGGAATAAAAGATCAGGATATTTCTAAAAGCATTGGTGGCAATAGTTCTAAAATACACTTAGCTGTTGATGCGGATGGCAATCCAATCGAAATTATTATCTCCGATGGAACGACACATGATGTCAAGATTGCTCCCAAAATGATTGAAAAACTAGATTTGAGTGAAACGGAAGTGTGTTGTGCAGACAAAGGATATGACTCTGAATCATTAAGAGAACAAATATCTGCGAAAAAAACTAAAGCGAATATTCCAAGAAAATCAAATACCCAGTCAAATAATGACCATATGGATTGGTATTTATATAAAATCAGACACTTAGTGGAGAATGCATTTTGTAGGTTAAAGCAGTTCAGAGGAATAGCAACACGATAAGAGGTGGTCCCACATGTTTGAACAACTAAAAGCTTATTTATAAGTGATACTCTGCTCTAGTTAAGCTACCTTATTTTGTTGTGGTAGCTGGTCATAGTAAAACTCATCTGGAGTCATTTTGTCCAGACTCGAATGAGGTCGTTTCAAATTATAAAATTCAAAATATGCGTTTAATTGCTTCTTCGCATCCAAAACATTGCTGTAGGCTTTGAGATACACCTCTTCATATTTAACGCTCCGCCATAATCGTTCAACCATCACATTATCAACCCATCGACCTTTACCATCCATGCTGATTTGGATGTCATTTGATTTCAATACATCAATAAATGCATCACTGGTAAACTGACTGCCTTGGTCTGTATTAAATATTTCAGGTCGACCATATTTTTCAATAGCTTCATTTAATGTTTCTATGCAAAATGTAACCTCCATACTAATCGATACTCTATGCGCAAGTACCTTGCGGCTATGCCAATCAATCACAGCACATAAATAAACAAAGCCTTTTGCCATAGGGATATACGTTATATCCGTAGACCACACTTGATTACTGCGCTGAATAGCCAATCCTTTGAGCAGATATGGATATTTGCGGTGAGCTTGATTAGCCTGGCTTAAATTTGGTTTGCAATATAACGCATTAATGCCCATTTTCTTCATTAAAGTACGTGTATGACGTCGTCCTATATGATGTCCTTGACGATTCAACAAATCACGCATCATACGGCTACCTGCAAAAGGGTATTGCATATGTAACTCATCCATACACCGCATCAGCTTCAGATCTGATGCACTCACAGGTTTTGGGCGATAGTAATAACAACCACGGGAGACTTTCAGCAGCTGAGCTTGCTTAGATACTGAAATCTGAAGTGAGTCATCGATTAACTTTTGTGGTTGAAGCGGCCCAGTTTCTTCAACACACCTTCTAAAAAATCAATTTCTAATGCCTGCTCACCGATTTTTGCATGTAGTTTTTTTAGATCGATGGGTGGTTCTGTTGGAGCTTTTGATTGATCGAAAGCTTGCGAGGAAGCTGAAATCAGTTGATTTTTCCAGTCGATAATTTGGTTTTGATGAACATCAAATTCAGCACTCAATTCAGCAAGTGTTTTTTCTGCTTTAATCGCAGCAAGTGCTACCTTAGCTTTAAAATCATTTGAATGATTTCTTCTTGGTCTACGTGCCATAAAATACTCCATATATTGATGTTTATAACATCATTTGGGGAGCAAAATATCACTTATAAGTGTTGTTCAAATTTCCTGATCCACCTCTATAGATATTTTAATAAAAACCATGGTCATTAATTTTTTTTTAAAATTTATAAGCTAACTTTTTCACTATAATTAAATTAAATAAGCACAACGCTTAAAACTTGGTGTAGTGGAATATGGCTCAACCTTTAAAATTCCTTATTACCTCTACTCATAAATGATGATGTCGATATGCTTATGAAAAAACAACATTCAGTTATGTTCTCAACTGATCGAACAAATACCAATGCTATAAAAATCTGTAATGAGGATATTGTTAAATGAAAAAATCAAATGAGCGTTCAGAACATATACGTGCGACAACTAAAGATCTGCTTATTTATCTGCCTTGTGTATTTGCATATTTTTATGCGCTTTCTTCAATAGCAATATTTGCCTACTTATATATGTTGAAGCTTGCAAGTAACCATCCCCAGCAACATGATTTTCTAATCATTACTGTGATTTATGGCTTTTTTGTGATTGGTGTAAACAATGTGATGCAGCGGATCTTAAGGGTGTTCAAGTTGATTGATGATTCCAAGCCATTACAGTTTAACGGCGCTCAATCTTTGTGGGCTGTTTTCGTGATGTGTATAGCTGGAGTACTTGGCTTTCTCACCTCATTTAATCTCATGGGTTGAATAATCCAAAACCTTTTTAATCAATTAAAAAACACCGTTTACGGCCATAAATCTATGGCCATAAAAAAGAGAGGGCAAACCTCTCTTTTTTATGGATCTGATTAGAACAAATCTCTTTTAAGGTAATTGGTTACTTTTTGCTTCACCTTGCTGGCCATAAAGTGTGTGCTGTGAAGTCCGTTGTATTCGGTCACGCATTCAAAGCTTTCAAGCAATAGGCTTTCAGGTGAGATCCCATTCCATGCGTTGAACTTCTCCAGACCGTCTTCTGAGAGCAAATCATATTCAATCATTTCCTCAATTGCCTTGCGTTGTAGATTGATTGCTACATCCAGCACTTCACCCTCAATAAGTGCTCTAGCTTCACTTGGATTGAACATTCCAATACGGTGAGCTTCGGCAACAGGCTCAACCTGTAACGGTGCACTCACTTCAATTTCGTATACTTCGCCATCTTTGGGATGAAACAATACAACCTCAACAAAAATCACTTCAATAAAGTTGGGAACAGTCTTTTTTGCTTGCCCAATGATATTGATCACACATGATGGAACGCCACTATATGTAGCACTCTCGGTTTTCAAAAGGTGGCGAACTGTATCGGTACCAGGATTCAAATTGTGTAGTTGCATTGTCGTATCTCCAAGTTTTAAGCCATGAGCTTGATTAGTTTTGTTTAAAGTGTTCTGTGAACTCTGACCATGTTTCAGGGCGATCAAGAAGATCTGCCAGCTTCCCTAGTGTGCAATTGGTTAAGTAAACTTCCTTACCTAATGCAGACTTTAACAATGGTTTTAAGCTGTTTGAAAAACGTCTTAGGCATAACACATGCTCTTTACCAGCATTATTGAGTATTGCCTCTTGTATGAGCTGTATTGCCGTATATACGGCTTTATCTGTGCCTACGCCTGAGTAGATCAACTCAGATCCAACCTCTAAACCATCTGTGACGATAAACGGTTCATTACATGACTTTGGCACTGGCATGTTATGGTCACGAGCAAATTGAATTGCCTTATTTAGATAGTTTTGAGCTTGTTCAACGGTCAATAGACAGTTGTAGACTTCACCAGTAGCGGTGAGTTTTGGTGCCGAAAATAATGGTTTAGTTGCTACTGTTGCTTCGTATTTTTGCTCTGGTGCTTCGTAGTAGTACCACAAGTCAAAATCAGTGCTGAAATCATTGTAGACTTCTAAATCAATCGCTTTTAAAAAGTCTTGGATAGGCTGAAAAAAAGATACTGGTTCATCCATCCATACATCCTGAAAGGCATTGACCATTTCAGATAATTCAGCAAATTGCTGTCTACTTACCATATCGGGTATTTGACTAGATTTAAGCTGATTCAACTGTAAAAATAAAACTTCTCCGTCAGTAATACGCCCTGACTCAATGGCAAGTACAAGCTTATTCATGCGTCCAGATCCTTAGTTCAATTCACGTTCAATAATGATGTGTATAACGGTTTCGATCGCCGTGTCATATTGCGATGTAATCATTTCAGCCAAGCTATTCACTGATTCATATTCAAGGTGACTTAATGGTGTGAAATCCTCACCAAACTCTTTTAAAAACAGCGATTCAAAGTCTTCTGCTTCGGTATCCGCAATCGCAATAAAATCAAAAACGGTGCTTAACTGAAGGTTGCAGTTAGCATCAAAACTAAGGTGGTTATTCACCGCATCAGCTTTGACAAGTCCTATTGCCCAATCACTTAAAGGATTCGATGCAAAATGTTTTGCTGATTTAGCGTCAACTGGTAATGAGTGCATAGGGGATCGCCTATCTGTTGGAATAGATACATAGTATCAATCCTTAAAAGGTTTTAACTTTTCTCTAAAAATTAAAACGTGAGTTTTATTTTAATCAATTAAAATCAGCGTATGCGTTTTTAAGCAAACTTAAAGTGGTTTTATAAGTCTTTTTAAATATTTTAAGAAAAGAATAATTGTTTTTAGAAAAAAAGTTTTAAGGGTTTTATTTTCTATAATTAAAAGCGAAATGTGAATTTATTTAAGGAAAACCAAAATGATTTTAGGTGATATTTTAGCTCTTGCGATGGTTGGTACTTGGTTGCTTGCTCTTGATGAATACAAAGCAAAGCTTCTTGCATGGGGTCGCACGACATTTACGTTGTTAGCGATTACTGGTGTTGCAACCATCATTATTTCTTGGCTTTGTTGCATAAACATTCAAAAGCTGAGTTCTCCCCAATCCATTCAAATTTAAGACACAACTTGGGTGCGAGGTCTACCTAATTCCGTAAATCTATTCAGAACTGCCACACGCGCATGAATTTCATTGACCTGACTTTGAAAATGTCTTGCCGTCAGCCTATCACCTAATAATTTGATGCAATGCATCTTGGTTTCCACCAAACTACGACGGTGATAACCCGACCATTTTTTCCATAGGGTTCTGCCTAAATGTTTAACCGTTTGAAGTAACTCATTTCGTTCTATTGAACTTATTTTAGAATCTTTCCAGGGCTTGGCATTCTTTCTGGGTGGAATTACTGCATGTGCTTGACGATCTGAAATCACTTTTCTGCAGCACTTCGTGTCGTACGCGCCATCGGTATAGACAGAATCTATTCGCTCATCTAGTGGAATTTGATCCAGTAAATCACCTAGTACTTGTGAATCACTGACATTATTTGTAGTAAGCTGAACGGCACGTATTTGCAGTGTTTCAGCATCTATACCAATATGCAGTTTACGCCATTGCCGACGGTATTCAGGCTGATGTTTTTTACGCTTCCATTCGCCTTCACCTAAAAACTTTAAACCCGTAGAGTCGACAAGTAGGTGTAACCCATCATGACTTTTCTGATAGCTTATCGCAATATCAATATGCTTTTGTCGTCTACAAAGGGTGGAGTAATCTGGTGCTGTCCAATTCAAGCCACAGAGTTTAATCAGGCTTTGAACAAAGCCAGTAACCATACGTAAAGAAAGACGGAATAGAGATTTGATCATTAAACAGCATTGAATCGCTGTATCGGAATAAGTTTGATTTCGTCCTTGCTTGCCTTGTGGTTGTGCATACCATTGCGTCTTAGGATCAAACCAGATTGAAATATTTCCTCGCTTGATTAAAGCTTGGTTATACGAGGACCAATTGGTTGTACGATAGATTTTAGGTGTAGGCTTCTTCATCTGGAAATTATATTACTGAAGAAGCCTTCAAGAATAGCTTTGTGCAACAAAGCCATTTGTCGGCCGTACTACGCAAATGTGGTCACGCTACCGTAAGAATGCCGACTTTGAACAAGGCAAACCGTGGTTACTGCGCTTTTTTGACCAAATTAAATTCTATGAAGTATCTGAAACTGAACTCATGCACATGCGTGAAGACTTTAAAGCCGGTCGCTTAAAACTACGTATCGAAGAAGGTGTCTTGAACTTAAAAGAATACAACGACTTCTTAACTGAAAACGAAGCATCCATTTCAGCATTTAAGTCGGTGCAACAAGCTAACTTTGATGCAGAACGTCGTCGTTGGCATGAAGCAGGTCTTGCAGAGTATGTTTCTGAAAGCTTGAATGCTGTTGATGATGGTGAAGGTGTTGAAATTCCAGATGGTGGCTGTGCGGTGGAATCGCATATGCCGGGTTCAATTTGGAAAATTGAATGTCAATCAGGTGACATTGTGGAAGAAGGTGCAACGCTTGCCGTGATTGAAGCGATGAAGATTGAAATTCCAATTATTGCGCCTGAGCGTATGCGTGTAGATGCGATTACGATTGAGAAAGGGCAAACGGTGAAAACAGGACAGGTGTTGTTTACTTTGGCGCCGGTGGCTTAAAGAATCCTCCCTCTTGCGTAGCTACGCTACTCACCTTTAAAAAGGGGGAATTTCCTTTCTTTATTCTTGCGCTATATAGCTCAAGGTTAGGGGGGATTAAGACCGTCCATAAGGGCGGTTTTTTATTTAAAATCTTATGATTAATTAAAAAATAATAGTTTTTCATAAATATGCATTTTTAATCCCAGCTCCCTTGGGAGCTGGGATTACCTAAAAAAATAAATGAAGAGTTATTACTAACGTCTACATGTTTGGGTATGAGAGGCAATGCCTCGTAAGAACTATCCAGATTACTTATTTGGATATGAGAGGCACTGCTTCGCAAGAATTATCCTAACATTACATGTTAGGATAATTCGGACCACCAGCACCTTCCGGTACCACCCAGGTGATATTCTGAGAAGGATCCTTGATATCACAGGTCTTGCAGTGCACACAGTTCGCTGCATTGATCTGGAAGCGTTTCGAACCGTCATCATTTTCCATGACTTCATACACGCCTGCAGGGCAGTAGCGCTGTGCAGGCTCATCCCATTTCGGCAGGTTTACGTTCACTGGAATTGAAGCATCAGTCAGTTTCAAGTGCGCAGGCTGGTTTTCTTCATGTACGGTATTTGATACAAACACTGAAGATAAACGGTCAAAAGTCAGCTTGCCATCCGGTTTTGGATAGTTTGGCTTAAAGTTCACTGCATCTACAGTCTTCAGTGTTTTAAAGTCTGGCACCAGGTCATGTAGGGTGAACGGGACTTTAAACACGTTCTGGTCGATGAAGTTGAATGCACCGCCCATCCATTGACCAAATTTATGCATTGCCGGGCCAAAGTTACGTGCGCTATATAGCTCTTCTTTCAGCCAGCTGTTGTTGAACTTGTCTGTATAAGATGTGAGTTCTTTCACGAAGAAATCTTCGCCTTCGGTCACACGGGCAATCGCCAGATCACCGCCTTTTTCTACACCGGCAGCAATTGCTTCAAATACCGCTTCACCGCAGAGCATGCCGGATTTCATGGCAGTGTGTGAGCCTTTGATCTTGGCAAAGTTCAGGAAGCCGGCATCATCACCAATTAAAGATCCACCCGGGAAGGTGAATTTCGGCAGGGAGTTAAAACCACCTTTGGTTACGGCACGCGCACCATAAGAAATACGTTTACCGCCTTCCAGATATTGTTTGATCAGTGGATGCGTTTTCCAGCGCTGCATTTCCATAAATGGATACATGTGCGGGTTTTCATAAGATAGATCCACGATCATGCCTAACGTCACCTGGTTGTTTTCAGCGTGGTATAACCACCAGCCACCTGAAGAACCGGTTTCAGATAAAGGCCAGCCTGCACCGTGCATTACCAGACCTGGTTTGTGTTTCGCAGGATCGATTTCCCACAGTTCTTTAATGCCGATCCCGTAGTGCTGTGGATCAGCATCTTTATCCAGGTTGAATTTCTGGATCAGGCGTTTACCTAAGTGACCACGGCAGCCTTCAGCAAAAATCGTGTATTTCGCGTGAAGTTCATAACCCGGAGTGAAGTTATGTGTCGGTTCATCATCTTTACCAATGCCCATGTCACCGGTCTGGATACCTTTTACGGAACCATCTTCATGGTAAAGGATTTCAGAGGCAGCAAAACCTGGGAAGATTGACACTTCTAATTCTTCAGCTTTGGTGCCTAACCAACGAACCACGTTACCTAAAGAGATGACATAGTTACCGTCATTGTGCATGGTTTTAGGCACCATCCAATGCGGTGCTTCTTGAGATTTGGTATCAGAGAGTAAGAAGAAGGTTTTATCTTCAGTGACAGGCACATTAAGTGGAGCACCTTGTTCTTTCCAATCTGGGAAGAGTTCATTGATTGCACGCGGTTCAAGCACAGCACCCGACAGGATATGCGCACCGACTTCAGAGCCTTTTTCGACGACACAAACGGACAAATCGTTTAAGTTATTTTCTATTGCAAGTTGACGGATTTTAATTGCAGCAGATAAACCTGCAGGGCCTGCACCTACAATCACGACGTCAAATTCCATTGACTCTCTAGTTAAATCTTGCATTTTTGTAAAACTCTATTTCGCTTGGCGGTATTTTATCATTATTATTTATATTTTTGAAGTTTTTTTCAAGAAAGAAATCAAAAAAAGCCCCATTTAGGGGCTTCTTTAACTATTGAATTAATTAAGATTTTTGTGGGTCAAACTGTTTTTCTTTAATAAAGAGTGATGGAATCACACCACAGATAAAGTAAGCAGCACCCATCACCAAGAAGCCGAGTCCAATTGAACCACCACTTGCAAGGTAACCAATAATTGCTGGTGCAACTGCAGCTCCTAAACGTCCTACGTTATATGCACCACCCATCGCGGTACCACGAACATTGGTCGGGAAACTTTCCGCCATATAGGTCGCATTTACACCGTAAGGAATACCATATAAGAAACCAAAGATCACCAACAGGTAAAGAATGTTTTCTGGTGAGTTATAGAACACAATCAGCGGTAGGAAAATGGCTGTACCAATGGCACCGAATGCATAGGTAAAACGACGACCAAGTTTGTCCGCCATAAAGCCAGCCAGAATTTTACCTAAAATCATTGCTGTATATGTACCAACCATATATGCAGTCATTTCTTTAAACTTCATACCTAATTCGCTTTCGAGGTATGTTGGCATCCAGTTGTTTACACCATAGTAACCAAACTGCAGGAATCCAGCCGTCAATGCCCAAAGAATAAACATGTTACGATTACGTTTGTCTTGGAAGACCATTTTCCAAGTTGATTCAGCAGGTTTGTCTGTGATTTCAACTTTTTTAAAGCGGTTTTGTTGCCATGCTGCTGGTTCTGGTACTAAGAAGTGCATACCAATCGCTAACAGTATAGGAATGGCAGCCACATAGAACAGCGCACGCCAGCCGTGGTCTGGAATGAGCCAACCCGCAAGTAGGGTTGCAACGATATAACCAACAGTCCAGCCTGCTTGGAGGGTACCCAAAACAGTAGTACGGTGTTTAGTCGGTACGTATTCAGCCATCAAGGTATTTGAGGCAATATACAGGGAACCTAAACCTAAAGAGGCTAGGAAGCGTAAAATACCGAATTCCCAAAATGAATTAGTGAACCCTAGACCACAGGTTAATACCGAAAACAGTAAGATTGAAACCACGACAATTCGGACACGACCGAATTTATCGCATGCCCACCCACCAAAAATACCGCCAATCGCCATACCTGCTAAGGTAAAACTTCCTAGCATCCCTGCTTCGACTGAAGTTAAGCCAAATTCGGTTCGAATACTGGTCAAACTATATGACAGCAGCATTAAATCTGCACCATCAACCAAGAGGGCTAAAAATGCAAAAGCGAATGCTACCTTCCAGGTATTGGGTCCGATTTTGGACATTGTGTTATTTACAGACATCATCCTTTACCTATAAAAAAAAGGACTTGGCCAGAAAAGACAGCGACCAAGTCCAAACGGTTACTGAGTTACTTCACGAATCATGTTACGTGCAATAATCACTTGTTGAATTTGAGTAGTACCTTCGTATAAACGGAACAAACGAACATCGCGGTAAAAGCGTTCAATAGCGTATTCACTGATGTAGCCCGCACCACCATGGATTTGCACACCACGGTCAGCGACACGGCCACACATTTCTGTTGCAAACATTTTTGCACACGATGCTTCGGTGCTTACATTCTGACCGGCATCACGACGACGCGCTGCATCAAGCACCATACATTTTGCAGCATAAATTTCAGCTTTTGAGTCAGCCAGCATGCCTTGAATCAATTGGAAATTGGCAATTGCCTGACCGAATTGTTTACGTTCAATGGCATAATTTAAAGAATCATCGAGCATACGTGTTGCTGCACCTACGCTGAGTGCTGCGATATGAATACGACCTTTATCGAGGACCTTCATTGCTGTTTTAAAACCGACACCTTCCACACCGCCAATTAAAGCGGAGGCAGGAATACGGCAGTTTTCAAAAATCACGTCACAAGTATGCGCGCCTTTTTGACCCATTTTCTTGTCACGTTTACCTAAAGAAATTCCTGGCGTTTTGCTATCTATAATAAATGCAGAAATAGCCGCTGAACCTTTAAGTTCAGGGTTAGTACGCGCCATTACGGTAAATACACCTGCATGCGGGGCATTGGTAATAAAGCGCTTAGTACCATTTAAAATATATTCATCGCCATCTTTCACAGCGGTGGTTTTAAGCGATGCGGCATCAGAACCTGAATCGGGTTCTGTTAAGCAAAAAGACCCAATGACTTCGCCACTGGCAAGTTTTGGCAGGAAATATTGTTTTTGTTCTTCTGTACCATCGATGATTAAACCGGATGCACCAATACCATTATTGGTGCCAATCAGAGAACGAAAGGCAGGAGAGGTACGTCCTAATTCAAAAGCAATATAGACTTCCTCTTCCATGGTCAGGCCTAAACCCTCATACTCTTCAGGAATAGTTAAACCAAATAATCCCAATTCTTTCATTTGTTGAACAAGTTCAGCAGGAATCTCATCAGTTTCAGCAACGAGTTCTTCGTTGGGAATTAATACACCTTCAACAAATTGACGAATCATATCGACGAGTTGGTCTAAGGTTTCCTGATCTCTAATCATGTTCTCACTCCGTTACAGATTTACAAAATGCCATTTGTATACTTACAAATACGCAAAATAAGTAATCGCCTAACTTAAATTTAAGCAGATACTAAACAAACAAATATGGATAAACAATATATACGAAAGTCTATTTCGCATAGCGGTATTTAAGATTTATTTTTAAATATTAATTAAGTTATTGAAAATTATGTTTATTTATTTTTATTGGTTGTTTATATTTTTTTGTATACTGAATTGTAGACTTGAATATTGATGTAAATTATGTATATTACACCATGAATACCGCTGTGCGAAATGAGAAGATTATGGAAAGCCCTCAAATATTAAATCTATCCCTTCAAGAGGATGGTGTCGCAATTGTTGAGCTGCATCGACCTGAAGCGAGAAATGCATTAAATCTCGAATTACGTCAGGTTCTTTCAGAGACTTTTCAACAACTTACAAGAAATGATGCGGTTCGTGCAATTGTAATTACGGGCGGTGAAAAAGTCTTTGCGGCTGGTGCAGATATCAAAGATTTTACCACCGCAACCACCGCTCAAATGTATTTACGTCATACTGAACAATACTGGCAGAGTTTAGTCGATTGTCCGAAACCGATTATTGCAGCTGTGAATGGCTATGCATTGGGGGGTGGCTGTGAACTTGCCATGCATGCCGACATCATCATTGCCGGTGAAAATGCCAAATTTGGTCAGCCTGAAGTGAAGCTAGGCTTGATGCCAGGTGCAGGTGGGACACAACGCTTATTGCGTGCGATTGGTAAATATCAAACCATGCTCTGGGTATTGACCGGTAAACTGGTGAAGGCTGCTGAGGCTGAGCGTATGGGCTTGGTTTCTGAAGTGGTGGAAGATGAAAACACCATTACCCATGCCATTGAAATTGCCCAAACGATTGCGTCTTTCTCTCCAATTGCAGTTCAGCAAATTAAAGAAGTGACTAATCTTGGACAGGATCAATCTTTACAAGGTGCTTTGGCACTGGAACGTAAAGCTTTTCAAATTCTATTTGATACCAAAGACCAGAAAGAAGGCGTGAATGCGTTCTTTGAAAAACGTCCTGCACAGTACACTGGAGAATAAGATATGACCATTCAATCTATGGCGCTCATTGGTACTGGTGTAATGGGCATGGGCATTGCGCAAATCGCAGCCCAGGCGGGTCTGGAAGTGCGCTTATTCGATGCCAAAGCAGGTGCAGCAGAAGCAGGTTTGGCTAAACTTAGAAGCACGCTTGAAAAGCTGCAGGCCAAAGGTAAATTTACTGAAGAAGTTCTGAATGCAACTCTGGTACGTTTCAAAATCCTGAATAGTATTGAAGAAGTGGCTGGTGTTGATCTGGTGGTTGAAGCCATTATTGAAAATCTGGACATCAAGCAAAGCCTGTTTAAACAACTGGAAGGTATCGTATCTCCAGAAACCATTCTGGCAACAAATACCTCATCATTATCAGTGACTGCGATTGCATCCAATCTTGAGCATCAAGGTCGCATGGCTGGATTCCATTTCTTTAATCCAGTGCCACTGATGAAAATTGTCGAAGTGATTGCAGGCTTGGCAACAGATGAACAGGTGGTTGCAGATCTGCTCGAACTGGCACAGCGTATGGGTCACTTTGGTGTTCGTACCAAAGATACGCCTGGGTTTATTGTTAACCATGCCGGCCGTGCTTATGGTACAGAAGCCCTGAAAATTCTGGGTGAAGGTGTTACTTCCGTTTCAGAAATCGACCGGATTCTGCGTGAAGGCGCTGGCTTCCGTATGGGGCCACTGGAATTGTTTGACCTGACTGCACTGGATGTTTCTCATCCGGTGATGGAATCGATTTTTAATCAGTATTATCAGGAAGATCGTTACCGTCCAAGTGCTTTAACCCGTCAAATGTTGGCAGGTAAAAAAGTTGGTCGTAAAGTCGGTGAGGGTTTCTATAAGTATCAGGATGGTCAAAAGACCAATGAAGCTCCGGCTCAGATTGCACCTGAAGTGACTGAATTTAGTCCAGTCTGGATCAAAGCAGATCTTGAACAGGATGCCAGCATCTTGCGTGACTATATCCGTGAGCAAGGCCTGGTTATCGATAGTGCTGAAACTCCCGCAGCTGACAGTCTGATTCTATTGGCCACTTATGGTGAAGACACGACAACAGCTGCATTACGTTTTGATGTTGATGCGACTCGTGCAATCAGCATCGATATGCTGACTGATTTTGCCAAGCACCGTACCCTCATGCCATCGATTGCAACTCAAAAAGCCTATATCGACCAAGCACATGCGCTGTTCGCTAAAAATGGTCATGGCGTATCGGTGATTGCTGAGAGCATTGGTTTTGTAGCACAGCGCGTATTGGCAATGGTCGTAAACTTGGCCTGCGATATTGCCCAACAGCAAATCGCAACCGCAGCCGATATCGATAAGGCAGTGAAACTCGGTCTGGGTTATCCACATGGTCCAATTTCATGGGGTGATGTTTTGGGTGCAGAACGTATCCTGTTAATCCTAGAACGTATTCTGGCGAATACTGGTGATCAGCGTTATCGTCCAAGCCCATGGTTACAACGCCGCGCCCGCTTAAAACTTTCTCTTCTTCACACTGCTGCAGTTTAAGGAATCAAACTCATGTTAAATGCATATATTTATGATGGATTACGTACTCCATTTGGCCGTCATGCAGGTAGCCTGGCAAAGATTCGTCCAGATGATCTAGCTGCACATGTGATTAAGGCACTAGTACAGAAACATAATTTACCTGCTGATATTTTTAATGATGTGATTCTGGGAAATACCAACCAGGCCGGTGAAGACAGCCGTAACATCGCACGTCATGCTACGTTATTGGCAGGTCTGGATGTAAAAACACCAGCACAAACCGTGAACCGTCTATGTGCTTCTGGTCTGGCAGCAGTCATTGATGCAGCGCGTGCGATTACTTGTAACGAAGGGGATATCTTCCTTGCAGGTGGTGTCGAGTCGATGTCTCGTGCACCATTCGTATTCGCAAAATCAGAAACTCCATTTAGCCGTGATTTTAAAGTATTCGATTCAACTATTGGTGCACGTTTTCCGAACCCTGCCATTGAAAAACAGTTTGGCAATGACACCATGCCGCAAACTGGCGATAATGTAGCGGTAGAATATGGTGTATCTCGTGAAGATGCAGACCAGTTTGCTGCAGCATCACAAGCCAAATATGAAGCAGCTAAACAGGCAGGTTTCTTCGCTGGCGAGATCGTGGGTGTTGAAGTGCCTCAAGGTCGTAAATTACCACCAAAACTGGTCGATCAAGACGAACATCCGCGTCCATCTTCTAACCTGGAAGCGCTACAGAAATTACGTCCACTGTTTGAAGGTGGTGTAGTGACTGCAGGTAATGCTTCAGGTGTAAATGACGGTGCTGCTGCTTTAATTATTGGTTCCGAAGCTGCTCAGGAAAAACTGGGTATCCAGCCAATGGCAAAAATTATTGCTTCTGCTGCTGCGGGGATTGAGCCACGCATTATGGGTGCTGGTCCGGTTGATGCGATCAAGCTGGCACTTAAACGTGCCAACCTGACTTTAGATGACATAGATATCATTGAAATCAATGAAGCATTTGCCTCTCAAGTGCTGGCCTGCCTGAAAGGTCTGGATGTCGCATTTGATGATGCGCGTGTCAATCCAAATGGTGGTGCAATTGCAGTGGGTCATCCACTTGGTGCTTCAGGTGCTCGTTTAGTGCTCAGCACTGCACGTGAATTGCAGCGCAGCGGCAAAAAATATGCTGTGATTAGTCTGTGTATTGGTGTAGGCCAAGGTCTGGCACTGGTCATTGAACGCGTATAAACAAAGGAAAAACACATGGGTGCATTAGAGGGTATTCGCGTACTGGATTTAAGTCGCGTACTTGCAGGTCCTTGGTGTGGTCAAATCCTCGCGGATTTAGGCGCTGAAGTGATTAAAGTTGAACGTCCTAAAACGGGTGATGATACCCGTATGTGGGGACCACCTTGGATGAAGAATGACCAGGGTGAAAATACGCGTGAAGCGGCGTATTACCAGTCAGCTAACCGCAATAAAATGTCGGTCGCAATTGATATTTCAACGCCTGAAGGTCAGGAACTGGTCAAAGCACTGGCTGCTGATTCAGATGTGGTCATCGAAAATTACAAAGCGGGTTCATTGAAAAAATATGGTCTGGATTATGAAAGCCTGAGCGCGATTAATCCGAAACTGGTTTATTGCTCAATTACTGGCTTTGGTCAAACTGGCCCTCGTGCACCTGAACCAGGTTATGACTTCATCATCCAAGGTATGGGCGGTTTAATGTCCGTGACTGGTGAAAAAGATGACCTGCCGGGCGGCGGACCACAAAAAGTCGGTGTGGCTTTTGCTGATTTGACCACTGGTTTGTACTCGACCATTGCCATTCAGGCAGCCTTGCTGAATCGTCATGTGACTGGCCTAGGTCAGCATATTGATATGGCACTGTTGGATGTACAGGTTGCATTACTCGCAAACCAGGGCATGAACTACCTGGCTTCGGGCAAAATTCCGGGTCGCTATGGTAATGCACATGCCAATATTGTGCCTTATCAGGTATTCCGTGCGGCCGATCAGGACTTCATTATTGCCTGTGGTAATGACAAACAATTTGTTGCCTTAAGTGCTGCTATTGGTTTGCCAGATTTACCGCAAGATCCACGTTTTGTGACCAATGCACTGCGTATTCAGCATCGTGCAGAAATCACAGAGCTACTAGCGAAACATTTCTTGACCAATACTGCGAAGCATTGGGTACAAGCAATTCACGCAGTGAAAGTTCCGGTAGGCCTGATTAATAACCTTGAGCAAGCTTTCCAGGAGCCGCAAGTACAAGCGCGTAATATGCTGGTTGACATACCACATCCGTTAAAAGAAAAATTAACGGTAATTGGTTCACCAATTAAATTATCGCGTACACCGGTTGAATACCGTAAAGCTCCACCTATGCTGGGTGAGCATACGAATGAGATTCTTTCACGTGTCGTGGATGAGGAAAAACTGGAGGCCCTAAAAGCCCAAGGTATTGTTGGTTAATAAACAAGAAAACCCATAAGTCCAATAAAGAAGCAACTTAATCAAAGTTGCTTCTTTGCTATATACAAGATAATTATTTATAATTTCGCAATGCGAAACACTTATTATGAAATTGAAGGACGGTGAAGACATGTCTGATGATGTACCTGAAACCGATCAGTCGGAAGAAAAATTAATTGCGCCTTTGCGTCATGAGTTATTGCATCCGATCGAAGACATGCAGGATGAAAATGACCGTCAATTTATTACAGCTTTAGCACGTGGTCTGGAATTACTGCGCTGCTTTAGTCCAAAACATCAGCATCTGGGAAATCAGGAACTGTCGCAAATGACAGGCTTACCTAAACCGACGATTACCCGTTTAACTCATACTTTGTCCCGTTTAGGATATTTAAAGCAGGTTCCGAATTCGAGCAAATTTCAGCTCTCAGTCGGCGTACTGTCTTTTGGTTATTCGATGCTGTCGAATTTATCCTTGCGATCGGTTGCTCATCCATTAATGAAAAATCTGGCGGACTATGCTGAAGCTGCTGTGGCGATGGCAACCCGCGACCGTCTAAACATGATTTATCTGGATGTGGTACAGGGCAAGGGGAACGTCACCATGCGTCGTCAAGTGGGGACGCATTTACCGATTCATTTAAGCTCAATGGGGCGTGCCTGTCTGGCTGCAATGCCAGAAGATGAGCGTGATTTCTTATTGGATGCGATTCGCCGTAAACATGCTGAAGAATGGCCACAGATCCAAAAAGATCTGGAGAAGTCATTTAAAGACTATCAGGAATATGGTTTCTGCTTTTCAATCGGTGAATGGCATAAGGATGTGAATTCGGTCGCAGTTCCTTTTGTCCATGAACAGCATGGTCTACTGGTCTTTAACTGCGGTGGTCCAAGTTTTCTGTTGAATGAAGAAAAAATCAAAAATGATATTGCACCACGCTTATTGCATATGGTGAACAATATTAGAAATGAGTTAGGGTGAAATTCCAGATTATTATTTGATTATAGAAAAATAAAAAAGGACGACCGAGGTCGTCCTTTTCATTGCTAATATTGCTACATATTATTCATGCTTAAAGAAATATTATTGACCATATGAATCAGGCGGGGACCAATTTCATTTTCCAACTTTTCCTGATTTAACAAGTAAGTCGGTGCACCACAGTTAAAGACCAGTAGACCATGCTTTGGATGAATCATTGGGACCGCCACAGAATTGACATCTTTCGCCCAATCACCTAGTGATAGACAATAACCATAATCCTGATAATCACGGATCGCGCGTTCCAGATTGCGTTTTATCGTCGGCCATTGATCTTCATTTCTTTTCTTGATGGCATCAAATAAATATTCACGCTCTTTGACTTCCATCGCAGCCAAACAGGCACGTCCCATGGCACTGCTATGTAGTGGCAAGGTCGAACCGACAGGACGTCGCATAGTGAGTGTTGACTCTGTATGTACTACTTCTAGATAGATCATACTTAAGCGGTCACGTGTTGCCATTGCAACAGGCGCTTGCGCATAACGTGACATTTCCTCCATGAATGGATAGGCTTGGGTACGTGCAGAAATATTGCTTAAAGCAGCATAACCCAAGGCTAAAACACCAACATCTAACAGATATTTCGTGGTATTCGGAAGCTGTTTTAAATAACCCAAAGACACCAATGTGCTCGTAATCCGCGCTACGGTTGGCTTTGGTAAATTGGTTAGCTGTGCAATTTCCTGGTTGCCCAGTAATTGATTGGTTGCTGAGAAACATCTCAGAATTTCTAATCCACGCGCAATAGATGCGATAAATTGAGGATTATTTTCTCTATGAATATGAGAAATCGGATCTAAACGGATCTCATCAAAATTGGGAATTTCGCCAGTTTTATTTTTTGTCATGGTCAGAGTAATTAAAGGTAAATTAATAAATATGATAGCACACGCCAATCTCAACTTTTTAAGTCATTGAAATAAAAAGGACATAACCTCATTTTAAATCCGTCTATGAAAATAAAATTACAGTTATGTCCACTGAAGAATTTATCATCATTGTCTATTTAATCATAG
>NZ_MVOM01000036.1:0-42051 GCF_002018895.1 Acinetobacter sp. MF4640
GGATAATCTTTTTCAGATTCAATCAATAATTGAACCGCTCTTTCTCTGATTTCAGGGGTATATTTTAATTTTGTCATCGGGATAGTCTCTCAGAATATTGACTCTCCGACAAACCCGGTACGATTCATTTTGCAGATTGGTTTGTAGTTGAGAAAGTTCAGGATGGTACTGTTGGTAATAGTTCGTCATATCAAAGCTGATATTTAATGGACTATTACTTAGTAACTTATCTAAATATTTTATTCCTTTGGAAATTCTATCGCGGAGCTTATCTGTTTCTTCATCAAAATGATTGGCTAATTCTTTGCGTCTTTGATCGCTAATTTCATTATTACAGAATGCACAAGTAGTACGATCATTATGTAGGGGATGTCCTATTTGCGCCCATGAATTTAGAGAGGGATTATTTTTTAGTTCATCAATTTTATCTGAGCTGCCAACAACTGATTTTAGTATGTCATTCGTAGAAGTGATGAGAGATGAGAAATTTAAAGTATAAGGTGAGAGCTCAGGGGGAGCAGATAGCTTACGTTGTCGAACAGTATTTTCAAATAATTCTATTTGCGTCAGGTTTAGTTGTTGATAGTTATTGTGTAGTACTTCAGAAATATCTGCTTCTAAACTTCTTTTGTCATAGCGAATATTCCCAAAACGTTCATGTTGATTCTTAATTGAATCAGAGTTTCGAGTTGCTTTATCTGATAATTTTTTGTCTAAGTCACGTACTTTATTTTGATGATTGGTTTTGGCATTTTGAACTTCATTAGCTTTATTGTGAATATCAAGATATAGGGCTGATTTACAGATTTCTTCATTAGAGCCTAGTTCATTTTTTAACTGTTGAATACGATCTAAAACTTGCTGATTTTCACCGCCCAAAGTTACTGAGAATGATTCAATATTTGCATTTTCATCATGAATAAATTTTAGGTTTTCTCTAATGAAATCAGAGTTATATACGTGAATTGGGTGAGCAAATGCCGATAGATTATTCTGAGAAATGATAGAACTATCTGAAAGCTCAATGCTAAAATTTGGATTTTCGTATTTAGGTGAAAGTGTTTTAGTTTCTAACGCTCGGATGATTTTAGAAAGGCTAGTTTTTCCAGAGTAGTTTCGACCATAAAAAATATTGATATCTTTAAAGTCATAAGTTTGATTCTGTTGAGCCGGATTGGAGGATAGATGAGTATTCCAATCAAAGTTTTGAAAAATCCCAAAATTATCAATTTTTGCAATGCTCTTGATTTTCACTTAATTTTCAGCCTATTTTTATTGAATAATAAAGTTTTTATTGCTTGGTAAATAATATCTAAACTTTTACAAAAATTGAATGCTATTTAATCAAATTCTATAAGTGTTTATTAGTTGAGGCTTTTTTAGGTTGTCTACGCGCATATAAACATTTGAAAATATGGGGGAGGCTCTAAGGCATACAGAGAGAAAGATGTAACAACATTTTTACATCCACTCATTGTCTTGTAGTTAGGTTTTGAAAACACAAGATATTGTCCCAAGTTTAAGAATCAGCATTCTATTTTTAGGGATGTGCAGTTGGGAATCTGCTTGTTATGATCTAGGACATATGGATCTGTAATGAGTAAGCACATGACGAATAATAACTATACTGAACTATCACATTCGGATGACTGTGAAAAATACGTAAATCAATTCATTCAAGAGTTTCCACTGAGAAGTGCTGAAATAGGCCAAGGGACGGTCATCAAGCGTGCACTACCAAGTCGCCATAAACGAATGATTGGCGCATGGTGTTTCTTAGATCACGCTGGCCCTGTAACTTTCCCACAAGGGGATGGTTTAGATGTTGGCCCACATCCACATATTGGTTTGCAAACCTTTACATGGATGATCGAAGGTACCATGATGCATACCGACAGTTTGGGCAGCAAACAGTTGATTCGTCCAAAACAGGTCAACCTCATGACCGCAGGACATGGAATTTCCCATACGGAAGTCGCACCAGATACAGAAACTAAAATGCATGCGGCACAATTGTGGATCGCATTGCCTGATGCACAAATTGCTGTTGAACCCCGTTTCGATCATTATCCAGAACTGCCAGTGGTGGAAAAAGATGGGGTGGAATTTACCGTTTTGGTCGGAGAGTTTTTAAATACTACCTCACCTGTGAGTGTTTATACCGAGCTATTAGGGGTGGACTTAAGCGCAGCAGAAAGCACCAAAACCCGTTTAACACTCAATCCAAACTTTGAGTATGGATTTATGGCTTTAGAAGGAACGGCCACGGTTAATGGGCACGAACTGACGGAAGACAATATGGTGGTGCTCGAGCAGGGTGTAAGTGCGATTGAAATTGAAATTCATGCTGGCAGTCGCTTGTTACTGTTAGGTGGTGAGCCGTTTGAAAGTCCAATTCTACTGTGGTGGAATTTTGTTGGTCGTACTCAAGAAGAATTGAAAATTGCGCGTGATCAGTGGATTGCACAAGATGAACGTTTTGGTTCCATTCCTGACTATGAAGGTCCGCGCTTGGAAGCACCAACATTTCCAGACCAAATGCGCGCTTCAAAATAAGTGGTTTGAATACTGCGAAAATCGTTCAACAACAGAATAGGTGGGCAGTTTCAATACTTGAAACCTATTCAAAATAATATCAATGAAAAATAGGATAATAAAAAAATGGCAATAATTGCGAATGCGGAAGTCAAAACATGCGTCGAAGCATGGTCTGGTGAAGTAAGTACTGGACGACATCAATTCATCACCGATAAACCAGAGTCTTTTGGCGGTCAGGACAAAGGCCCTGCACCTTATGACTTTATTTGTACAGGTTTGATTTCCTGCACCATGATTACCCTACGGATGTATGCGTAACATAAAGGTATTGAGTGGGGAGCTTTTAGTGTCGAAGCAGATTTTAATGCCAATAAAGAAGGCCGAGAATGGATCAGCCGTCGTTTGTCGTTTGAGCAAACATTGACAGAAGAAGCACGCCAAAAAATCTTAGACATCTGTCAAAAAACACCAGTCACTAAAACTTTATTACGTTCCGTCGAGATTGAAACCTCAATTGTCTAACTCGCTTGACGGTTTTTTTATAGGCGGTAAAGGATTTTGTGCGACTGGATATTCATGTGTATCGAGAGGTGCAAAATCCAAATTTTAGAGTAAAGTGGGTGCTAGATTTCAATTAAAAAAGGTAAAACAATGATCACCCTGCACCATTTGGAACATTCACGCTCTTTACGCATTTTATGGGCTTTGGAAGAGTTAGGGCTGGAGTATGAGGTGAAGTTTTATAAACGCCTACCGACCTATGCTGCGCCACCTGAGTTAAAAAACATTCATCCCTTAGGCAAAGCCCCTGTTTTGACCGATGGTGATTTGGTCATAGCAGAATCTGCGGTGATTTTAGAATACTTGCAAGCCACCTACGATACAGAACACAAGTTTAAACCGAAAAATCCAAAGGACTTAATGCAATACAACTACTGGATACATTATGCCGAAGGCTCGTTGATGCCATATTTGGTTATGACCTTGGTGATGAGTCATGTACCGAAGCATGTTCCATTTCTAATTAAACCGCTTGCCAATAAAATTTGTGATGGGGTGAAAGGCGGCTTTATTAATCCACGCTTGAAAGAACACAGTGCATATTTGGAAGATTATTTGTCTCAACATGAATATTTTGCAGGTGATTTTTCCTTTGCCGATATTCAAATGAGCTTTCCTGTGGTGGCGATGCAAGAGCGGGTAAAAGCCCATAACCCTCAAATGGTGGCTTATGCACAGCGTATTCAGCAGCGTCCAGCATTTAAAAAAGCCAAAGAGCTTAGTGGGTTCTAGTGGATTGTGATGATTTGAACCTGATTTTTTTGCCTGGTGCATCGGGAAATACGACATTCTGGCAACCTGTTATCCAACGCCTACAGGACAATTCAACCATGGTCGTCGCTTATCCGAGCTTTGGTGACTATCCTGATGATGTGGATGTGCAGAATTTTGAGGACTTACAAGATTATGTATTGAATCAAATCCAACAGCCTTCTGTGGTCGTTGCACAATCGATGGGTGGCATTTTTGCAGTACAAGCTGCCCTAAAAAAACCTGAGCAGGTGCAGGCTTTGGTACTTGTGGCAACCTCAGGCGGTATTGATTTAAGTTCTTTTCAGGTGGCGGACTGGAGAGAGGATTATCAACAGAGTTTTACGGTTCCTGATTGGTTTGTTCAGCATCAGTCTGATTTGACGGACAGTTTGGAGCATATCCGTTGTCCTGTTCTGCTGATTTGGGGCGATGCAGATCCGATTAGTCCTGTTGCGGTGGGGCAGTCCTTACACCGTCAAATACCACATGCTGAATTGCACATCGTGTCACAGGGTCAACATGATTTGGCTTATGTGCATGCTGAGCATGTTGTGCAATTGATTCAAAATTTTCTCGCCAAACTCAGAGTATAAAAAAGGATGCCGAGGCATCCTTTTTTTGTTTTAGCGTTTGACCACAATTGAGTCAATGCCACTATGTTGTAGGGTTTGTTGCGCAATCACTGCGGCTTCTTGCGAGTCGTATGGCCCTGAAATTACGCGATACCATGTTTGGCCGCCTTCAACGGTTTTGACAACATCGGCAGAGAGACCATTTAAGATAATTTCTGCACGACGTGCATCGGCACTGTCAGGGTCAGGGTAGCTACGCACTTGCAATATAAAACTTGGCGCTTGCGGTGTTGGTGCTGCTTCGGTTAAACCTGGTTCAGCAGGGGTGCTTTCTTCGGCAGCAGGTGCTTCAACAATCACCACGGTGCTTGGATTATCTTTGGTTTCAGGAATGGCTTGATCAGGAATCGGCGTCACTTGCTGCTGTGGCAGTAAGTCGTAGAAACGGTAGTCTTTATTTGTTTCTTCTTGATAATGTTCCGAAGTGATTTGACCTTTCGGCTTCACTGGTGCCCAAGGCTTCCACAGTAATAGTGCTACAGCAAAACAGAGCACGATTAAAATGACCACAAGTGTACCGAGCCAAGCTGGAATCAGTGGCTTTTTGGGTTTGTTCGGTCTTTCAGATACACCGCGCTGCGTTTTTCCAAACACGTGGAAACCTCTTTTCTTCTAATCAATATGAGGGACTGGCCCATTCTTTTCTTTATTTTAGTACTTGGCCTCAAGGAATTAAAAGAGGCGTCATCGTAAAATAAAGAATCGCTTTGCAAAATTCAAGTTTCACAAAGCGAGCGATACATTAGGGTTGATATGGCTACTTCGGGCAAAGCCCTTAATCTTGCGACGATGTGCAAAGCGTTGCTTTTTACATCGTTACCTCAAGTATAGCTTTCGGTCTTGCAGCCATGTGTGAAGCTTTGCTTCACTTATTACATGGCTTCAGGTGCAGACACACCTAGTAACTCTAAACCATTACGCAAAACTTGTTGTACGTTTATTGAAAGTAATAAACGGGCTTGCGAAAGGGCAATATTCTGTTCGTCGATAATTCTTGTATTATCCAAGTTATACCAACCATGGAATAACGCTGCGAGTTCTTTCAAATAGTTACCCACTTGGTGTGGTTCATAGCTATTTGCAGCACGAAGCACAATTTCAGGATAGGCTGCAAGTTTGGCAAGAATTTCAGTTTCAGCGTCAAGAGTTAATAAGGTCGCATCGTAATCAGCTGCTTTGCTACGATCAAAACTAATGCCTTTTTCAGGTGCTTTCACATCGACCATACGATTGACACGTGCATGCGCATATTGGATGTAGTACACCGCATTGTCTTTGCTTTGTGAAACTGCAAGGTCTAAGTCAAAGTCAATGTGTTGTTCAGACTTACGCATCACGTAGTAGAAACGCGCAGCATCGTTGCCCACTTCTTTACGCAGGTCACGTAAAGTCACGAACTGACCAGAACGAGATGACATTTGTACCATCTCACCACCACGCCATAGGCTGACGAACTGAACTAAAAGCACAGTCAGTTTTTTCGAATCATACCCCAAGGCATCAATGGCTGCTTTGACCCGTGAAATATAGCCATGGTGGTCTGAGCCCCAGATATCAATGATATCGGTATAGCCACGTTGTAATTTGTTCAGGTGATAAGCAATGTCAGAAGCAAAGTAAGTGGTTTGTCCATTACGACGCTTCACAACACGGTCTTTTTCATCGCCAAATTCAGTCGATTTGAACCAAATGTTGCCGTCTTTTTCGTATAAGAAACCGCGTTGTTCTAAAGTTTCTAAAGCTTCATCAATTTTGTCTGTCAATGAGGCTTCGCTGAACCATTGGTTAAAGGTTACACCAAACTCGCCCAAGTCATCTTTGATGTCATCTAAGATGGCATGGAGTGCTGCTTGGTGGAATACACGGTAGCCAGCACCAATGAGTTGCTGTGAATTGGCAATTAAACCATCAATGTGTTTTTCTTTGTCGCCTGAAAGGACAACTTTATTGCCTTCAGCATCGAGCTCTTCTGCATATTGTACATCTTCAGGGACATCCTTATAGACGTCGGCTACAGGGCGAACGTAGGCATCGCCATCAGCATCAATAATGCTTTGCGCGATTTCTTTAACATAATCGCCTTGATAGGCATTTTTTGGGAAAACCAGTTCCTGACCTGTTAATTCGAGGTAGCGTAAATAGGTGGATGTTGCAAGGATGTCCATTTGACGGCCTGCATCATTCACATAATATTCACGGTCTACCGTTGCACCTGTTGCTTCAAGCAGGGTTGCAACGGTCATCCCGTACGCTGCGCCACGACCATGACCAACGTGTAAGCTCGACGTCGGGTTGGCAGAAACGAATTCTACTTGGATTTTTTTCGCAGCATTGGCTTGAGTGCGACCAAATTGCTTGCCTTGCGCTTGAATTTGATCGAGCACGGCAAAACGTTGGTCGGCATTTAAGAAGAAGTTAATAAAGCCAGGACCTGCGATTTCTGCTTTGCTGATATCCGCTACTTCAGGCAGTGCAGCAAGAATTTTTTCGGCTAAATCACGTGGCTTCATCCCCGCAGCTTTAGAGGCAATCATGGCGATATTGGACGCGAAATCCCCGTGGCTTCGGTCTTTGGTACGCGTCAAAGTACTGCTGTTATTCCAGTCTGCTGGAAGGACGCCTTCAGCTTGAAGGTTTTGCACTGCGTGCTCGAGAGCTGCTTGGATTGCCGTGTTCATATTCAGTCGAAAATTTAATGTCGCAGAAAAACGCTAAATATAGCAAATTTCCGCGTCTTTAGGTGAATCCATTTTTATAGAATAAAAAATGTTCAAAAACTGCTAACGATTGCGCTGCAATAAATATGAAAAGCGCAGTATGATGAGAACCAAAACGCATACTTTTAAGGATAAAACGTGTCTGAACAGCGACCGATGATCATCGGCAATATTCCCAAGTTACCAGCAAAATATGCCATGTTTATTTTGCCGTTTTTTATCTCATTTTTTATGAGTGGCATTATCTCGATGATCAATCTTTGGCGCAATTTGGGTTGGGTGGACAATTTCCTACAGGTTTGGCTGTCCGCATGGATGATGTCTTGGGTGGTGGCCTATCCTGTAGTGCTCATTGTACTGCCGATTGTGCGCCGTTTGACCGGTGTATTTGTGGATATGTCACATTTGAACCCACCCAAATAAGCCCCGTTTTAGCTATTTTCACGGCATGAAACAGGTTTGCTTAGGAGTTCCGCATTTTGGTTTTGAAAACGATACAGTTTGCCGGCATGAAAGAGTTTAATCACTTGGGCGCTGGCAAGCTGTTGTTGAAAACGACTTAGGGTTTGGCGTTGAAATGGATCAAAGGGATTGCCGTAGTTCTTGTTGTCGAGTAAAAACTGAATCTGTCCTGCTTCTTTATCATAGCCATATAAAATACGTTTGCCTTGCGCATCTTGAAGCTCAAACGTAGGGGGATGACTGCTGATTTTACAATTCAGACGCAGTGAGATTACAAAGCCTTCAGTTGATTTGTTTTGTAGCTGATAAATCCCTTGTTTTTCATTCTCCAAATAGACCCATTGGTTCAAGGGTAAATTTGCACTGAGTTGCTCATATTGCTCGATGGTGGCTTTACTGATATCGACAATGCCTTTGGGATCGATTTCAGGTAGTTTTTCGTTATGACCAAATAGCCCTGTAATTTTATCACTCACTGTCGTTTGAGCCGTAGAAATGGATTGGCATGCTGTCATTTGCGTGAGGCAAAGACACGTGAGGCTCAACAACATCAGTTTTTTGATGATCATTTTTAATATAAAGAAGAAATAAAAGCGCTAGCTTAGCTTGAGCTTTGTTCAAGTTCAAATTTTATCCATGCGCTATTTGACCAAAAGACTGCCGTAAACGTCATTTTTACGTTGAGTCGGTTTGATTTTTATTTTCAGACTAAATCGCTTTGATAATTGCATCACGTTTATAAATATCAAAAGACGCGCAAATGGCGCTAAGCTAGTAGCCGAATTAGATGCATAGATTCTCCCCATAGGTTCATCTCAATCTATGTACAACGAGATAGGTAATGACGACAGAATATTTAAAGACAAAACAACCCTTATACATCCCTTATGCGGGCAATACCTTGCTTGAGTTGCCGCTGTTAAATAAAGGATCGGCGTTTACGGAAGAAGAGCGCACTCGCTTCAACTTACATGGTTTAATTCCACATGTTGAAGAAAGCATTGAAGAGCAAAGTCAGCGTTCTTATCAACAATATTGTGCTTTTAATGATGCGATCAATAAGCACATTTATTTGCGTAACATTCAAGACACCAACGAAACCTTGTTCTATCACCTCATTGAAAACCATTTAAGTGAGATGATGCCGATCATCTATACCCCAACGGTGGGTGAGGCCTGTCAGCGTTTCTCGGATATTTATCGTCGCCATCGTGGTACATTTATTTCCTATCCAGACCGTGCGCATATTGATGACATCTTGCATAACATCAACAAGAAAAATGTCAAAGTTATTGTGATTACCGACGGCGAGCGTATTTTAGGCTTGGGCGACCAAGGTATTGGCGGGATGGGTATTCCGATTGGAAAATTGTCGCTCTATACCGCGTGTGGGGGTATTAGCCCAGCTTACACCTTACCAATTACCCTCGATGTCGGGACCAATAATCAGCAGTTACTGAATGACCCGATTTATATGGGCTGGAATCAACCGCGTATCAGTGGTGATGAGTACTATGCTTTTGTCGATGAAGTGATTGCTGCAATCAAGCGTCGTTGGCCGAAAGCGTTGATTCAATTTGAAGACTTCGCGCAAAATAATGCCATGCCGTTATTGAATAAGTACCGTGATGAAATCTGTTGTTTTAATGATGATATTCAAGGTACGGCAGCCGTTTCTGTGGGCAGTTTGATTGCTGCATCACGTGCGGCAGGTAAACAGCTCAAAGATCAAACCGTTGCCTTCTTAGGTGCGGGTTCAGCAGGCTGTGGGATTGCTGAGCAAATTGTTGCGCAGATGAAAGTTGAAGGTTTAACTGATGCCGAAGCGCGTGCACGCGTGTATATGGTCGATCGTTTTGGTTTAATCACTGAAAATCAGCCGAATCTACTCGATTTCCAACGTAAATTGGCGCAAAAGCCAGACGTGATAGCGGAATGGGGCAATGCTGAAGAGGTGATTTCACTGCTCGATGTCGTGAAAAATGCCAAACCTACCGTGTTGATTGGCGTATCGGGTCAGCCGGGCTTATTCACTGAAGAAGTGATTCGCACTTTGGCTTCGAACTGTGATCGTCCGATTGTGCTGCCACTGTCTAATCCAACGTCGCGTGTTGAAGCAGTGCCAGCAGATATTATTCACTGGACGGACGGCAAGGCTTTGATTGCGACGGGCAGTCCTTTTGCTCCAGTTAACTATCAAGGCAAAATTTATAATATTTCGCAGTGCAATAACTCATATATCTTCCCAGGCATTGGGCTGGGCGTGATTGCGGCCAATGCAACTCGTGTCACAGACTCTATGCTGATTGCATCGAGTAATGCTTTGGCAGATTGCTCACCAATGTTGACCAACCCTACAGCAGATTTATTGCCTGAGATTGATGAAATTCAGAAAGTTTCTAAGCTGATAGCCTTCAAAGTGGCCAAAGCCGCAATGGATGCAGGTGTAGCCCCGATTATTAGTGATGAGCAATTGCAACACGCGATTGATAAAAACTTCTGGAAGCCAGAGTATCGTCACTATAAACGTGTCGCCTTCTAAAGCTGAAAATGAGATTGAACAAAAAGGAGCGTAATGCTCCTTTTTGTTTTTGAGAGCTACGGCTTCATTAACATTATTTTACTAGATTAAAAAAAAGACATTTTGTACACTCCGCGCACAAGTATAAAAACCAATAACTTAACAATGATCATGTTCAATTCTATTTATAAGATGCTGGAATCCTTTGGGTTTGGCTCGCAAAAACGTGCTCTGCATATTCATTTTTCCAATCCGGCTTTGAACACACAGGTGTTTATTCAGCGGATTGAGGGTGAACATCGCATTAATCAGGGCCTAAAAGCTGAAATCCTATGTTTATCGACCAATGCTTATTTGCCTTTAAAACAGTTCATTGGTGGGCGAGTCGCGGTTGATCAGGTCACGGATGTGGGGCAGCTTTCTCGTCTGACGGGGGTGATTACCAGTGCCAGTCAGGGGCAAAGTGATGGCGCGCTAACTGTTTATAAACTTACCGTTGAAGATGCAACAGCACTGTGGCATAAGCGCAGAAACAGTCGCGTGTTTATGAGTAAAAGTGTTCGTGAAATCACTGAAACTCTGTTTAGCGAATGGCAAAGTCACAGTACATTATTTGCAGCTAGCTTAAGCCTGAACTTAGACGGTTTGAGTCGTGATTATGATGTACGCCCCTTTGTCATGCAGTCTAATGAAACCGACGCTGAGTTTCTCACTCGACTATGGCGGAGTGAAGGGATTAATTGGTTGATCGATGAACAAGCTCCGATGGTGCTCAGTTCGTCCGAACCGATTCAGGCACAGCAACTTCGTTTGATTGATGAGAATCAAGCTTTTACAGCATTGGGCCGCCGAAAGATTCGTTTCCACCGCAGCCATGCTACTGAGCCTTTTGATAGCATCACCAGTTTTATTGCTGAACGTCACTTACAGTCCACCACGGTACAGACGCAGCGTTGGCAAGCGCAACATTTAGCTCAAGATCAGAGTCAGGCTGTATTGAGTGCGCATCAGCACAGTGATCAACAAGACAATGAAAGCTTAGGTCTGGAACAAGTCTGGTGTGTTAGTCCAGCATGGACAGCTGATCTACAGGGTGAGGATCAGGCCACGCTTGCCAATAGCAGTCAACTAGATCGTCTCAACCAACAACTGAACCAATATCATGAGCTTCAGGCCAAATATTTCACAGCAAAAAGTAGCGTTCGAGATGCACAAGTGGGTTATTGGTTTGAAATGGTGGATCATCCTGAAATAGACCAGCATGTGTCCATAGAGCGTGAATTTCTCATTTTAGGCAAAGTCTTTTATAACCAAAATAATTTACCCAAAGAGTTGCTACAGCAAATCAATTTATTACTAAAAGGAAGTCGCTGGCAAGCTCTGAGTGAGGAACGACAAGCCAATGAACTCTTTGTCGTACGCCGTGAGGTCAAAATTGTTCCTGAATATCAAGCGTGGATACACCGTCCAGTAGCCTATCCTTTACGGGCCAAAGTCGTCGGGCCTGAAGGGGAAGAAATTTATGTGGATGCATGGGGGCGGATTAAAGTTCGCTTCATGTTTACGCGTAGTGATGACCATGCTCATGATGGTGGTGCGGGTGCAAATGACAATGACACGGACTCGGCTTGGGTCGATGTATTGACCCCATGGGCGGGTGAAGGATATGGCGCACGTTTTCATCCGCGTATCGGAGAAATTGTGGTCATCGACTTCTTTGAGGGGGATGTTGATCGACCCTTTGTCGTAGGGCGTATTCATGAAGCGGATCGCCACCAAACCATGTTTGATGTGAAAGGGACATTGCCTGCGACGAAGAAAATCAGCGGGATCCGTTCACAAGAGGTTGCAGGGCAAGGCTTTAACCAATTGCGTTTTGATGATACGACAGGGCAAATTAGTGTGCAGCTCCACAGCAGTCATGGAGCGAGTCAGCTTAATCTAGGTAACCTCAGTCATCCGAAAGCAACTGAGAACAGTGATGGGCGTGGTGAGGGTTTTGAGTTAAGAACGGATCAATGGGGAGCCATGCGTGCAGGCAAGGGTCTCTTGATTAGTACCTATGCACAGGATCAAGCGGTCGCAGATCATTTGGCTGCGTCAGAAGCCCAGTCCATCTTGCAGCAAGGTCATGACAGTATGCACATGCTGAGTACTTTGGCTGTTAAACAACAGACTGATGCACTGAATGTGGTCAATCGTCTGCCTAAATTGATTCAGTCTGTAGAGTTAAAAGGGGCCAATCAAGCACTCCAAGCAACTGTTGGTTTATTTAAAACAGCAGTTAGTCAGGATCCGATTTCGGCATTAAAAACGTGCGGTGGTTTTCTTGAGGATATTCAAAAATTTGGGCAAGATACGGACAATTTGATCAATGAATTTAAAGATTATTTTCAGGATGCAGAGGCTTCAATAGAAAATTTAAAAGCCTTTATTGATAACATCGAAGAACATGGTACAGATGCTTTAAAAAGTCAGTTGCAAGGCGTGAAAGACAAATTGAATGCGGATCCACTCGGCGCTTTAAAAGATGTTGGTAAAGTGATTGCGAATGTTGATATGAGAGACTTTGACCTGACCAGTACTTGCGGAAGCTTTAATAAAGGCAGCAAATTGGATGTTAATCCCATGCAGGCATTGGGCTCCATGCAAGGTTTTATGGAGACATATGCTCAAGAGGCAGAGCAAACGCAGGATACTCAGAATCAAGCTCAAGCGAAGATCTTTCGTCAGGCTTTAATGCTGCTGGCTTCCCCCAATGGTATTGCTTTAACGACGCCTGAAGATATTGTTTTACAAGCTTCTCAAGACATTGCTGAAAGCGCACAGGGGTCCATTAACTTAAGTGCCCAGAAGAATATTATTGCGCATGCGCAGGATAAAGTGAGCTTATTTGCTGCACAAAAAGGGCTAAAAGCATTTGCAGCAAAAGGAAAAGTCGAATTACAGGCACAAGATGATGCGATAGAGGCGATTGCGCGTAAGGTGATTAAGCTAATTTCAACAGAAGATAAAATAGAAATAACCAGTCCGAAAGAAATTGTACTGACTGCTGGTGGTTCACAGCTCAAAATTAATGGGGATGGGATTTTTACGACAACAGGTGGAAAGTTTGAAAGTAAGGCGGGTCAGCATAGTTTTGTGGGGGGTGCAAAAGTATCTTATGAGGTTCCTGAATTACCTTGCTCTTCTACTTTTAGCAATCGGCTAGATATTTATAATTTATTTTGGGCAAGTGATTTTAATCAGCTCAGTTACAAAGCTTTTATTCCTGAGACAAATGCATTTATTGCAGGGGTAATAGATGAACATGGCCGTACAGGAAAAATTAACACATCAGACCCAACAAAAGTCCAAGTACTTGTTGGGTCTGATGGTGAATGGGGTTTACGAGTCGAAAGTTTTGATGAAGATGATTTTAGTATTGATAAAAATGTAAATGGTGAGAATTTAGAAATAAATCATAATGAAAATAATAAGGATTAGAAATGAATAAAAAATCATTGGTTACTATACAAATTTTAGATTTATTTGGAAGCCCAATTCCTAAAGTTCAATATAAAGTGACGAACCAAAGGACTGGACAGGTTATTGCAGCTGGTGCAACAAATTCTAAAGGGTGCATTGTTGAAATTAGCCGAGATAAAGGTACAGCATTAGATGTTCATGTCAAAAGTATGTTTGATGGTTTAATGCTAAAAGTCCAAAGCTTTGTTATGTCGAGAGATAGGATGATTGTAAAGATTACGAGCCCTAAAGTTCTTTTAAACTTAACGACATTTACTAATCAGGGAAGTAATGGAGAATATAAAAGAAAAACACATGTTGTGAAAAAAGGAGAAACTTTATTTGATATCGCTCAGAAAAATAATACGACAGTTCGTGCATTAGAACGCCTAAATAAGATAGATGATCCAAATAAGATTTATATTGGTCAAGTGATTAAGTTGGAAGTAAATATTCCAGCTGCAGGAAATCATGTGCATCAACAAAAAGCAAAATCAGCCACACAACCAAAAAATCAATCGTCCCCTAGTACAACATCAAAAATATCTCAGAGGCAAAAAGCAAAAAAGCCTTCTCAGGCGAGCCCGCAAAAAAAGCAAGGTGATGGGCTTTTTTCAGGAAATTTAGGTAATGAAATCTTAAATAAGGTGAATGAGCTTTATGAAGAGGGTAAGAATATACTCAATGAAACTGTCAATTTAGGCTCTAAAATCCTGACAGTTGAAGACCGTAGCCAAGAGAGTGGAACACCCAAAACGAATACTGAAAATTTATGTAAAACCAATCCTCAATGTATTTCATCAGGTAAAAGTGAATTAATTAGAGAAATTAATATTCGTTTAGCTGGGTTTGGTGGTGCATTACCCACAGATGAGTTTACTAACTTAACAGCTGCTTGTATTAGGCAATTTCAGAGAGATTATATGGGGGTGATTGAAACTGGAAAAATTTGTGGAAGTGTTTTATCCGCTTTGGATAAGTTTTACTATGAGTATCCAATAGCAAGTTTTATGGCGAAGGCTTCTTGTCCGTGTGGTGAGTGTTTAGGGTATGGTAATAATATTAGAGGGGTGAAATCAGGATTAAATACTGCAAATGAGTATCCAGGTTTACATAGGTCTTTAATATGGGTGTTGAAGGCATTAAGTTTTTATCTAAAAAATGATTTTAAATCTGAAAATATCGAAGTAGCATATATAGAGTCCGGGTATAGGTGTATCGAGAGTAATAAACAAAAGAAAAGAACTAGTGTTAATCATATGGGACTAGCTTTAGATATACATTTTAATAAAAATGGAGTTAGAACTACAGCTCCTCAAGATATGAATAAAATACGTGAAAGAATATTAGTAGCTAAGATGAATGCTTCAGAACAAAGACAAGATGATAAAATTTATATGGAGCCAGAAAAATTTAATGATGGTTCTTCGGGAGCAAGTACATGGGTACATTACGATGTGACAAAATTTTCAATGGTTGCTAGAAATGAAATTTATTTTAAAAAAACAGTTAAAGATCTAAATGGAGAATTATTCTCTGTTCTACTAAAAGAAATAAATAAGCAATCTTTACTCAGTTGTTCTGGTATTATCTTTAAAAATGAAGCTCCTAAATCTAATATTTTAGAAAGTGAGTTGATTTTATCGAATCAAGATATTATTGATATTATGAAGGTAACGGAGACTGAAGTAATTAAATTTAAAAATGAAAATAATTTTAAACAACAAGCTGCTGGAGTTGTAGATACTATATTAAATAGGACGAAATCTGGTGTATGGGGAGGTACTGTGAGAAATGTTGTCAATGCACATCGTCAGTTCTCTAAAATAACAGGACCTAAAAGTTTAGAGCCATATGGTTCTGTTCAAAATATGCCAATGTCTGCTGTTAGCTCAAGGATAAAAAATTTCGTGAATAGTTATTTGATTGAAAGAGCAAATGGTCGCCCATCCATTGTGGGGGGGCATTTGAATTATGCAAATAAATATTATTCTGATGAATATAATCGAAAAGCATGGGTCAATGTTTTTCATGATAAAGCTGTTAGAGATGGTCTAATTTTTGGTCATGGAAAAGCAATTCATGCACATGGTACAGTTTCTGAATTAAAAGATAGTATTCCAAAACCATTTAAATTAAGACTTCCAGATAATTTTAAAGGAATTTAACACCATGTTTAATTTTAATTTTTTTTATTTAATTTTTTTTATAGGATTAGGTTTTCTGAATGTGGCATGTGCAAAAACTAGCACAAATGGCTGCAATTCAAATAATGTTGAGGAAAAATTTCAATGTATTAGAAAAGAAAATTTTCTTCTTGAAAAAGAGTTGAAGAAATTAAAAAACAATGAAAGAAAAGATTTTACCCTATGGAAAAAAGGTATTGAGAATAGATGTGAGAGTAAAAAATCTTATACTCTAGGGGAGGGTGTTGGATTGGTAAAGGAAGAGTGTTATAGGGGGGAATACATAAACAGGTTAAATGAAATTGGAAGAGATAATGGTAGAGTTTTAAAAGCAATTAATAAAAAAAATGATGATGGATTTTCTGTAACTTTATTACCTTATAATAGTGATGATCACATCAACTGTATTTTGAAAAATAGTAAGACTGGTTGTGATAAAGTAAATTTAATTGATGTTTCTGCTTTATTGAAAGTTTATAACGAACTTGATGAAAATTATGGTAGTTCAGTTATCTTTCCTGAATCAAAAAATGGTGTGATCTTAATAGCATCTCCATCGTCTTCTGACTCTGGTCGCGCTGTAATTAATCTTACCTCAGTAAATGCATTGGGACTATTTAAAAAAATTACTATAGATGCTTCCAACAATATAACAATTAATGAAAACTATGAAATCTTTTATACAAAGAATGGGAAGTTGTTGAAAATTACTCTGAATAATAATGGAGAGTTTGTTGTTAATTGATTAAATTAGGAGTAACTAAAAATGATAGTTACTCCTAATTTAAACTCACCCTTCCAACACTGCTTCCAACAACTCTTCGCTCGGCGCAAAATAATAAGCACCGTCAACAGGAGTCACAAAATGAAGCATACGGTCATGAATTCCATCACCACTGGTGCCGAACATACGCAGTAACATCGCATCAATAATGTTTAAATCTTTCGTATAGGCAATAAAAAATAAACCTTGCTCACCTTTACCATCGCCATAAGGAAGCGAGTGACGTAGGATTTCCATTTCTTCGCCTTCATCATCTTCAACCACGACACGTGCAACGTGAGAATTTTCAGGCTTAACGTCATCATCTAGTTCAATACTTTCAAGTTTTGTCCTTCCAAAGACTTGCTCTTGAGCATCAACTTTTAATTTTTTCCACTTTTCCAAATCATGACAATAGCGCTGTGCAAAGATAAAAGAGCCATCTGCGAATACTCCTGCATCTTCACTTAATAAAGTCGTTGCAGCACGATCATCGGGGAACTGCGGGTTTTCAGTACCATCAATAAAACCAGTCAAATCTCGACCATCAAAATTGCGGAAACAGACTCGTTCATCTAGAACATCAACTTTATCTTGGATACCTTCAAAGAACGATTGACTAAGGGCAAAACAAATATCGGTACGTTGGGCCGCTATATGAATTAAAACATCCGCAGGTGAAACAGGCATATTGAAAGAGCCATAAATTGGCTCTAGCTGTTTAAACCCTGCAGGCGCTGTAGGATGAAGTTGTGCCCAAAGTTCAGGGCCAAAAGCAACAGCCGTTTTAATTTGCGCATGTGGATGTTGGGTAATAAGACGATCACGGGTGGAAAATAAATCTTCTAATTGTTCTTTAAGTTCTTCAATACTTAAATCTTTTAAACGTAAAACAATAAAACGGGCATGATCTGAAGGTAATGGTAGAATTACAGATTGGGCGGTCATTCATGGCTCCTAAAAAAATTGTTATTTCTATTGGCTGTACTTATTGTGCCTTATGCAGTTTCTGCTTCATAGCCTTAAGTGATAAATTCATTGATGAATAATAAACCCTAAAAGCATGAAAGATCATATAATCTAAATGTCATTTTTTTCTCAATACCACTATGTCATTTCAAATTTGGCTGGGCTTTGTACTCGCATGTTGGATCATTAGTATTTCTCCAGGGGCAGGGGCCATTGCGTCAATGTCGAGTGGCCTTAACTACGGTTTTCGGCATGGTTATTGGAATGCGCTGGGTTTACAACTCGCCTTATTGGTGCAAATCGGTATTGTGGCGGCTGGGGTAGGGGTACTCTTTGCCACAACGCCTTGGGCATTTTGGGCCGTGAAGTGGTTTGGTGTGGCTTATTTATTGTATTTGGCTTATTTACAATGGATGGCACCCATCCAATCGATTGAAATCCAACAAGAACAACCAACTAAATCGCGCTCCAAATTGGTGATGTATGGCTTTTTGATCAATATGAGCAATCCCAAAGCAATCGTATTTTTATTGGCGGTTTTACCGCAATTTTTGAATTTGTCTAAACCGCAGTGGAGTCAATATGCGGTGATGGCTGTCACGATGGTCACGATTGATTTGATTGTGATGGCGGGATATACGGGGTTAGCAGCGAAAGTTTTAAAACTCTTAACATCACCGCGACAGCAAAAATATCTCAATCGTACTTTCGCAGTATTGTTCAGTTGTGCGGCGGGACTGCTTAGTTTGGTTCATCAGTAAGTTTAGTCTGCGTCAATTCTGCTAAAAACTGTTGTTCGGTAACCACATGTATACCGTGCTGACGAAATAGGGCGGCAGTGATTCCTTCCCCTGCAATTTTTTGTCCAGTAAATGAGCCATCATAAATACCATCGCTGCCACAGGATGGGCTATTGGCTTTGAGCACGGCATGCGTGACATGATTGGCTCGCGCCAATGCTAAAGCTTTGTAAGCACCTTGAATAAAGACATCGCTAATCTGCTGACCATCTGAGGAAAAAACCTGTGCGTGGCCTAATAAAACATCAGCACCTGACCCGTGGCGAATTTCTGCTGCGGGACGCGGGGTTGGAAGTCCTGCACTGACTTCAGGACATAAGCTGACATAATCTTTATCGAGCAAAGCTTGAACTAACTGAGAGACTAAGCAGTCTTTGCCGTCATAACGGACTTTTTGTCCGAGTAGACATGCACTGATAAAATAACGTTGATGGATCATTTAGTTATGTCAGTTTTTTAAACTTCTGCGCGATAAAAATCAACGCAAACAAAATCGACATGGTTAAAACAATGCTGAGCCCTGTAGAGGTATTCAGCCCTGCACTGGACCATAAACCAACGGTCACCCCAATTTGCGCAATCACAAAGGCCCAAATCACCATTTGTTTTGGAGAGTGGGCAAGCAGTCGAGCGGTAAGTGCTGGAATGACAAGCAAGGCACCCATCAGTAAAGAACCCACTGCACGAAGCGCTAAAATGGTAAATAAAGCCAGTAGCAACATAAAAATCAAACGTTGCCATTTCGCACTGACACCTTCACTGACGGCCATATCAGGATCGATCGCGATTTGAATTTGAGCCTGCCAACTCTTATAAAGCACTGCCAACGCAACAACAATAACAGTGGCAAAAACGGGCAGGTCTGCCCATGTGATCGTGAGCAAATCACCAAATAAATAGCTGAGTAGCTCAGGTCTTAAGCTTGGAATATGTTGAATAAACATCAGACCCGAGCAGAGCAAGGTCGCAGAACACAGTGCGAGTAATGCGTCATTAGGTAACCGTGGATCATGCAAAACCCAAAGGATCGCCACCAACAAGCCCGCAATAAAAGCCACACCCATCCACAGGGGCAACGCCATTGCTCCTGCAATCGCGACACCCAGTAAAGTACCATGTGCCATGGTGTCGGCAAAAAATGACATGCGGCGCCATAGCATCAAACAGCCCAGTGGTGCAGTCAAAAAGACTAGCAACGTACCCATAATCCATGCAGGTAATAGCAGTTGTAACCATTCCATCATGACTTAAGCTTCCGGTTCGGGGTGAATGTGTGGGCGAGCGTCATGCTGACAAGGCGTTGCACTATCACCATGTGCGCAGTGATCATGATGATGTTGATAGAATACGCGGTTGGTACCAAAAATAGCTTGATACTCAGGGTGTTGTTGCACACTTTCAGGCAGGCCACTACAACAAATGTGTTTATTCAAACACACTACACGATGAGTTCCTTGCATGACCCACTGCAAATCATGTGAAACCATGAGCAAAGCACAACCATATTTGGCGGGTAAACTGCGCACATAGTCGTACAGCTCAGCCTCAGACTGAATGTCTAGGCCCTGCATCGGTTCATCGAGAACCAAAATATCAGGTTGACGTAACAGCGCACGTGCCAGTAAAACGCGTTGACGCTCTCCACCTGAAAGCTGCTGTACTTTAGAATTTTCAAGTTTGCTGATCCCCGTATCGTGGATAATTTCTTGCTTGATTGCAGGATCGCATTTTTCCAAAGCCAATAGGTCTTTTACCCTAAGTGGTAGGCTATGTGAGGGATTAAATTTTTGTGGTACATAAGAAAACTTGAGTGGCTTTGTTGTTTTAATTTCACCAAAATTAGGGTGAACAATACCCAATAGCACTTTAATGAGCGTGGATTTTCCCGCGCCATTTGGGCCAATCAGAGTCACAATTTCCCGTTCATGTAAGACAAAATCGACATGCTTTAAAATATCGCGTTCATCGATACGAACACTAATTTGGGAGAGTTCGACCAGAACAGGATCGAGGCTTATTTGTGGCGACACTGCTGACAAATTCCTGAAATTTCGATAATGCTATGTTGTGCCGTAAAACCATCAGCTGCTGAAAGGGCGTCGAGTTGTTGTAATAATCCTTGTGCAGAGGCCTCTGTCACTGATTTGCAATCAGTACAAATGAGAAAGGCTGCTTGATGGCCTTCGCGTGGATGGCAACACGGAATATAGGCATTAATCGAGGTGAGTCGGTGAATGAGGCCTTTTTCTAATAAAAAGTCTAAGGTGCGGTACACCGTCGGTGGGGCAGCAGGGCGGTCGGCATTGCTTTTAATTTTAGCCAACAAGTCATACGCACCCATCGGGCCTGTCGCATTCAGGATCAGTGCCAAGACTTCTTTTCTTAAGGGGGTTAGGCGCGCACCAGTTGCTGCGCATAAGACTTCTGCTTCAGCCAAACGCGTCTCAACGTTGTGATGACCATGCACATCATGTAAAGCATGGTGGTGTTCGTGAGAACAAGCGCTCATAACAAACCTCAAGTGCAAAATTTATAAAAGAAAAACGACATTAAATCTTAACATGAAGCGCAGAGAGTTTCGATTAGGCATAGGTATTTTTGTCGATTTGTTATATTATAACACTAATTGTATTTCTAGTGATTGCTCCCCATGTCCCGTTTCTTGGCTTTTTTTGCGTTTGCGCTGTTTAGTAGTGTTGCTTGGACGCAAGACTTGGTTGTTTCTACACAGCCGATTTACTTGATTGCACAGGAAGTGACAAAAGGCATTGAAAAACCAACCTTATTGTTGGCCGATCAATCTGGACATGATGTGAGTTTGACCCCAATGCATCGTAAAATCATTCAGGATGCAGGCTTGGTTATTTGGTTGGGACGAGCACATGAAGCACCGCTGGATAAACTCCTGACCCCCAATGATAAAGCAGTTTCTATTTTAGATTCAGGCATTATCAATACCTTACCACTACGAAATACCCGTGGTGATGCCTTAAAAAATACCATTGATACCCATGTTTGGCTTGACCCAAACAATGCGGTACGTATTGGTTTCTTTATTGCAGGCCTCCGTTCACAGCAGATGCCTGAGTATAAGGAGCGCTACTGGAATAATGCCAAAATCTTTGCTCAGAAAATGTTGCAAGCCTCAGCTATATATAGTCAAATTACCCAAGCTCGCCAGTATTGGTCTTTTCATGATGCCTATCAATACATTGAGCGACCTTTAAACTTACGCTTTGCAGGCGCCTTGACAGATGACCCACATATTGCCCCTACGGTTGCGCAAATCAAATACTTAAATGACAGCCGCCCTTATTCAAAGATGTGCCTTTTGGCCGAAGTGCATGCCAGTCAAGCACAATATCAAAAGTTGAACCCATTGGTTTTCCAAGCGGTTGACGAAAGCATGACTGGGGCAGGGGATTTTGTCAGCGCGTGGAAGCAATTGGCCGATCATGTGCATAAATGTGTGCTAAATGCGCGAAAGTGACGCAAAAATTAAACAATAATTGATTAGTTTAAAAGCAATTTAAACATAGAAAAAAACTCGACTTAGGTCGGGAAAAGATTGCATGTTCAGGGGTGTAACTCTATAATGCCTGCGATTAAAAATAATCATCAGCTAAACTTGTCAAGCATGATTGTTGTGAGTGAATAAATAATGAGCCGAACTAGTCGCTTGATTGACCGACGATTAGCGAAAGCTTTAGTCCTCTTACAAGCATGTATGATTCCTGTTTCAGCCTTGATCGGCTGGGTCGTGAAAGACTCAACCGCAGCCCTGAGTGCAGCATTAGGTGCGCTCGTGTGTTGGCTTGCGACTTGCTATTTTTCATGGCAGTCGTTTCGAGCAGCAGGAGCTCGCGCTTCTAAACAAGTTCTTGCGAACATGTATAAAGGCATGATGGGTAAGTTTGCAATTGTGATTGTTGGTTTCATTTTAATTTTAAGCAATGTCAAACCGTTGTCAGCGGTGGCGTTGTTTTGTGGTTTTATGCTCGTTCAAACCATGACGTGGGTTGCTCCATTTTGGGTGTCGCGTCAACAAAAACGAGTTTAATAAGCACTACAAAAAATTGAAAAGTTTTTTAGGAGATGAACGAGATATCAAGCAGCACGCGATGTTCGTTCTCTCTATTTGTATTTGACATTGACCAGGTGTGATTTATGGCTGCTGAAGAACATGCCCTTACTTCGACCGAGTATATCAAGCATCACTTGACGAATATGACTTATGGCAAAATGCCAGACGGTTCATGGAAGTTGGCTGAGACTGCTGAAGAAGCTCAACAGATGGGGTTCACTGCTATTCACTTGGATTCAATGGGTTGGTCTATCACTCTTGGTGTGATTTTCTGTTTGTTGTTCTGGTGCGTAGCGAAAGCTGCAAACTCTGGTGTTCCAACCAAGTTCCAGTCTGCAATTGAAATGATCATTGAGTTTGTGGACTCAAGTGTTCGCGACACTTTCCATGGCAAATCACGCTTAATTGCGCCACTTGCATTGACCATTTTCGTGTGGATTTTCCTCATGAACGCAATGGACTTAATCCCAGTTGACTTTATTCCGTATACAGCTCAACTGATTGGTGCAAGTGTATTTGGTATGGATCCTCATCACGTTTACTTCAAGGTTGTACCTTCTACAGATCCAAACATTACCCTAGGTATGTCTTTATCTGTATTTGTACTGATCTTGTTCTACAGTATTCGCGAAAAGGGGATTGGTGGTTTCGTTGGCGAATTAGCACTTAACCCATTTAACCCAAGTAACCCAGTTGCAAAAGCGTTATTGATTCCAGTGAACTTAATTCTTGAATTAGTAACATTCCTTGCACGTCCAGTTTCATTGGCTCTGCGACTTTTCGGTAACATGTATGCAGGTGAGTTAATCTTCATCCTTATCGCATTATTACCGTTCTGGATCCAATGGGCGTTGTCTGTGCCTTGGGCGATCTTCCACATTCTTGTTATCACGCTACAAGCATTCATCTTTATGATGCTGACTATCGTATACTTGAGCATGGCAAGCGAAAAGCATTAATGGTAATGCCCAACTATCACTGGATGGTTGGGCGCACAATTTTTTAATTTAATTTGGTATAAACCTAACCTCTGAGGAATTATCATGGAACTCACTTTAGGTCTAGTTGCAATTGCATCTGCTATCTTGATCGCTTTTGGTGCTTTAGGTACTGCGATTGGTTTTGGTCTTTTAGGCGGTCGCTTCCTTGAAGCTGTTGCACGTCAACCAGAATTGGCTCCACAACTTCAAACTCGTATGTTCTTAATCGCGGGTCTTCTTGATGCTGTGCCTATGATCGGTGTTGGTATTGGCTTGTTCTTCATCTTTGCTAATCCATTTGTAGGTTAATCAGCTTAATTCCTAAATTAAACTATTGAGGAATAGCAATGAATATCAACCTCACATTGATTGGCCAAGCGATTGCATTTGCGATGTTTGTCGCATTCTGCATGAAATTTGTATGGCCACCACTAATCAATGCGATTAGTGAGCGTCAGCGTAAAATCGCTGATGGCTTAAACGCTGCTGAAAAAGCAAAAGCTGATCTTGCGGATGCGCAAGCTCAAGTGAAAGCTGAATTAGATGCAGCGAAAGCGCAAGCGGCTCAATTGATCGAACAAGCGAACCGTCGCGGTGCACAATTGGTAGAAGAAGCTCGTACTCAAGCGTCAGCTGAAGGTGAGCGTATTCGTCAACAAGCAAAAGAAGCTGTTGATACAGAAATCAATTCTGCTCGTGAAGAATTACGTCAACAAGTTGCTGATCTTGCAGTAACAGGTGCTGAGAAAATTCTTAGCCAAAAAGTTGATGCTGAAGCTCACAATGCCATGCTGACTCAGCTGGCTGCTAAACTTTAAGAGAGGCGGATTATGGCTGAACTCTTGACGTTGGCACGCCCGTACGCTAAAGCAGCATTTGCTTACGCTTCTGAGCAAAATGCAACTGACTCTTGGTCATCTGCATTGAACTTGCTCAGTGCTGCGGTGCAAGACGAAGCATTTTCAGCTTTCTTAACTCGCCCTGAGCTTACTCCTGCTGAGCAGGTAAGTCTTTTTGCAAAAGTATTAGGCGAAGACCAAACTGCAGCAGTGTCAAACTTTTTGACATTGCTTGCTGAAAACAACCGTTTGGCGCTTCTTCCTGAAATTTCTGCTGAATACGAGCAGCTCAAATCACAGAATAACAATACTGTGGATGTAGTGATTGAATCTGCATTCCCATTGACTTCTGTACAAGAACAATTACTTGCACATGCTTTAGAGAAAAAATTCGAAGCTGCGGTAAATGTTTCTGTAGAAGTTAAACCAGAGCTTATTGCTGGTGTTGTTATTCGTGCAGGCGACCAAGTGATAGATGATTCTGCGCTTAACAAGCTAGAAAAAATGCGGACTCGTCTTCTTGCTTAATTGCATATGAAGACTGAACTTTAAAAAGATTGAGGTATAGCGCAATGCAACAACTGAATCCATCCGAGATCAGTGCGCTCATTAAACAGCGTATCGGCGATCTGGACACCAGCGCGACCGCTAAAAACGAAGGGACCATTGTTATGGTTTCCGACGGTATTGTGCGTATTCACGGCCTTGCTGATGCAATGTACGGTGAAATGATCGAATTCGACGGCGGCTTATACGGTATGGCACTGAACCTAGAACAGGATTCAGTGGGCGTCGTTGTTTTAGGTAACTACTTAAGCCTTCAAGAAGGTCAAAAAGCGCGTTGCACAGGTCGTGTATTAGAAGTTCCGGTTGGTCCAGAACTTTTAGGCCGTGTAGTAGATGCTTTGGGTAACCCAATTGATGGTAAAGGCCCAATTGATGCAAAATTAACTGATGCTGTTGAAAAAGTAGCACCAGGCGTAATTTGGCGTCAATCAGTGGATCAACCTGTACAAACTGGTTATAAATCAGTAGATACAATGATCCCTGTAGGTCGTGGTCAGCGTGAGTTGATCATTGGTGACCGTCAAACTGGTAAAACAGCGATGGCGATCGATGCGATCATCGCTCAGAAAAACTCTGGCATTAAATGTGTATACGTAGCTATTGGTCAAAAACAATCGACTATTGCTAACGTTGTGCGCAAGCTAGAAGAAACTGGCGCTATGGCGTATACCACTGTTGTAGCAGCAGCTGCAGCCGATCCAGCAGCAATGTTGTACTTGGCTCCATACTCTGGCTGTACAATGGGCGAATACTTCCGTGACCGCGGTGAAGATGCACTAATCATTTATGATGATTTGTCTAAGCAAGCTGTTGCTTACCGTCAAATTTCATTGTTATTACGTCGTCCACCAGGTCGTGAAGCGTATCCAGGTGACGTATTCTATCTTCACTCTCGTCTTCTTGAGCGTGCTTCGCGCGTTTCTGCTGACTACGTTGAGAAATTCACGAATGGTGAAGTTAAAGGCCAAACTGGTTCATTAACTGCATTGCCAATCATTGAAACTCAAGCGGGTGACGTATCTGCATTCGTACCAACGAACGTAATTTCGATCACTGACGGTCAGATCTTCCTTGAAACATCATTATTCAACGCAGGTATTCGTCCTGCTGTGAACGCGGGTATCTCTGTATCTCGTGTTGGTGGTTCAGCGCAGACTAAGATCATCAAAAAATTGTCTGGTGGTATCCGTACTGCTTTGGCGCAATACCGTGAATTGGCAGCATTTGCTCAGTTCGCTTCTGACCTTGATGAAGCAACTCGTAAGCAACTTGAACATGGTCAACGTGTAACTGAATTAATGAAGCAAAAACAATATGCTCCATATTCAATTGCTGACCAAGCTGTTTCAATTTATGCATCTAACGAAGGCTATATGGCTGACGTTGAAGTGAAGAAAATCGTAGACTTTGATGCTGCGTTAATCTCTTACTTCCGTTCAGAAAATGCTGCGTTAATGCAAAACATCGATGAAACTGGTGATTACAACAAAGACATCGAAGCTGCAATCAAAGCAGGTATTGAAAGCTTTAAAGCGACTCAAACTTACTAATTCCAACTTTAGTTGGATTTAGTTTTGGTTTGGTTCACGGATCAACCTTCGAGGGCTCGAAAGGGCCTTCGAATACTAGGTTAAGCGTATGGCAAATTTAAAAGAAATTCGCGCCAAAGTAGCTAGTATCAAAAGCACGCAGAAAATTACTCGCGCGATGCAGATGGTAGCAGCTTCTAAGATGCGTCGTGCGCAAGAGCGCATGGCTCAAGGCCGTCCGTATGCCGAAAATATGCACCGTGTAATTGCTCACTTGGTTCAAGCGAATCCTGAATACAAACACCGTTATATGGTTGAACGCCCTGTAAAGCGCGTTGGCTATATCATTGTGTCTTCAGATCGTGGCCTTGCTGGTGGTTTGAACATTAACTTGTTCAAAAAAGTGGTTAAACACGTACAACAGCAACAAGAGCAGTCAATTGAAGTTCAATTTGCTTTAATTGGTCAAAAAGCGGTTTCGTTTTTTAAAAACTACGGCGGTAAAGTGCTGGGTGCTACGACAAATGTCGGTGATACACCAAGCCTTGAACAGTTATCTGGTTCTGTGCAGGTGATGTTAGACGCGTTTGATAAAGGCGAGTTAGATCGTATTTATCTCGTATCCAACGGCTTTGTCAATGCCATGACTCAAAATCAAAAGATCGAACAACTTGTGCCTTTAGCGACTGCTGAAGAAAACAAGACGCTTAACCGTCAATACGGTTGGGACTACATCTATGAGCCAGAAGCTGAAGAGCTTTTAAATGGCTTATTGGTTCGTTATATCGAGTCTGTGGTATACCAAGGCGTGATCGAAAACATCGCGTGTGAGCAGTCAGCTCGTATGGTTGCAATGAAAGCTGCAACTGACAACGCAGGTGAATTGATCAAGAGCCTACAACTTATTTATAACAAGCTGCGTCAAGCCGCGATTACTCAGGAAATTTCTGAGATCGTTGGTGGTGCCGCTGCCGTTTAACATTATTTTGAATTGAGGAGACAGCAATGAGTAGCGGTCGTATCATTCAGATCATCGGCGCGGTTATCGACGTCGAGTTTGAACGTAACAGCGTTCCTAAGATCTATGACGCTCTCCACGTTGATGGCACTGAAACTACATTAGAAGTTCAGCAACAACTTGGTGATGGCGTAGTTCGTACTATTGCAATGGGTTCTACTGAAGGCCTTAAGCGTGGTTTGAACGTAACGAATACTAACGCGCCAATCTCTGTACCAGTAGGTACAGCGACTTTGGGTCGTATCATGGACGTTCTTGGTCGCCCTATCGACGAAGCTGGTCCAGTTGCGACTGAAGCGCGTTTGCCGATTCACCGTCAAGCACCTTCTTATGCTGAACAAGCAGCTTCTACTGACCTTTTAGAAACTGGTATTAAAGTCATTGACTTACTATGCCCGTTCGCTAAAGGTGGTAAAGTTGGTCTGTTCGGTGGTGCCGGTGTTGGTAAAACTGTAAACATGATGGAGTTGATCAACAACATCGCGAAAGCGCACTCAGGTTTATCTGTGTTTGCTGGTGTTGGTGAGCGTACTCGTGAAGGTAACGACTTCTATCACGAGATGAAAGACTCAAACGTTCTAGACAAAGTAGCAATGGTCTACGGTCAGATGAACGAGCCACCGGGTAACCGTTTACGCGTAGCGTTGACTGGTTTGACCATGGCTGAGTACTTCCGTGACGAGAAAGACGAAAACGGCAAAGGCCGTGACGTACTATTGTTCGTAGACAACATCTACCGTTATACACTAGCAGGTACTGAAGTATCAGCACTTCTAGGTCGTATGCCGTCTGCAGTAGGTTACCAACCGACACTTGCAGAAGAGATGGGTGTTCTTCAAGAACGTATTACATCGACTAAGTCTGGTTCTATTACGTCAATCCAAGCGGTATACGTACCTGCCGATGACTTAACAGATCCATCGCCTGCAACTACGTTTGCTCACTTAGATGCAACTGTAGTATTGAGCCGTGACATCGCATCTTCTGGTATTTACCCAGCGATCGATCCACTTGACTCAACTTCACGTCAGTTAGATCCACTAGTAGTGGGTGCTGAGCATTACGAGATTGCTCGTTCAGTTCAAAACGTTCTTCAACGTTATAAAGAATTGAAAGACATCATCGCGATTCTTGGTATGGACGAACTTGCAGAAGAAGATAAGTTGACTGTTTACCGTGCGCGTAAAATCCAACGTTTCTTCTCTCAACCGTTCCACGTAGCTGAAGTGTTTACTGGTGCTCCTGGTAAACTTGTACCGCTTAAAGAAACGATTCGTGGCTTTAAAGGTCTTTTAGCTGGTGAATATGACCACATTCCAGAACAAGCGTTCTATATGGTTGGTGGTATTGACGAAGTAATTGCTAAAGCTGAGAAACTTTAATTAGTTACCTAATTTAGGAGATTCTCATGTCGACTATGCAGTGTGATGTTGTAAGTGTTCAAGAGTCTTTGTACTCTGGCGCTGTAACGATGCTAATTGCTAAAGGTGCTGGTGGTGAATTGGGTATTATGCCTGGTCACGCGCCACTAGTAACTTTACTCAAGCCGGGTACAATCCGTGTTCTGCTTGAAAACGGTACAGAAGAGTTAATCTATGTATCTGGTGGTGTTTTAGAAGTTCAACCGCATGTTGTTACGGTTCTTGCAGATACTGCAGTCCGTGCAGAAAACTTAGATGAAGCAGCAATTCTTGAAGCGCGTAAACACGCTGAACAATTGCTTGCGAATCAAAAGAGCGACTTGGACTCGGCTGCTGCTTTGGCTGCTCTTGCAGAAACTGCTGCTCAGTTGGAAACCATCCGCAAAATCAAAAACCGCGCTCAATAAGAGACGGTTTGAGATTAAAAAAAGCCACCGAAAGGTGGCTTTTTTTTATGTCTGTTGATCAAAATGCGTCAATTGCTTATTTCATGATGAGTTTGTTGGTTTTTTAGTTGTCATTGTTCAAATGGACTGGATTGGTCTGCTGCATACATGCAATCTTTGTTTTGCATGATAGTGCTTCGTCTTTTAACTGTACGCTGGCTTGTAGAATATTTTGAATACACAATTTTTAAAATTCATCTGAATCAATGCTCCTATGCTTGATATATTTCGTTAAGCAAGGACATAGCTATCTAAAGTTGCATATCTTTTATTCAACAGAAGTTATATTTTGAAAGCTTCTCTGTAAGCGAAGATGAAGATGAACCTGATTGCGCATGAATCCCACTTTTGGGAACTTTACCAAGATTTTGAGCATTATTATCTGAGTATTGCAGTCGACATGAGCTCAGTGGTTTCGTGTTGGGACTTGGTACTGACTTCAGAAGAAATATTACAATATGAACATCGGGGTCGCGCGAGTATTCAGGAGCTGACCAAAGCCATGATTGACGCAGCTTATAAGGGTGATTTTTCAATGATGGAAGCACGTTTAGCCAAGCCATATGAGCGTCACGCTATGCAAAAGGCTTTTAAAGAATGGTTAGCACAGAGCAAAACTCAGGAACAGTCTTCGTTTTGATGAGGTGTGAGCTCAAAGCATTATTTTAAATTTATTTCAAAAAGCTTTGACGCAATTGGCTGAACATCATGCGGCTAACGCTATTGTGTTGAGTCTCAATCAACTTTTTGATTTGCTCAACTTGAGGTTCATCTTCAGGAATCACAATCTCTGGATCGATTTCGATATCCGAATTGGACATGGTATTGGACGGCTGTGCAAGCAAATTTGAAGATGGGTGTTCGGCATGCCAAAGCTGTGTTTCGAGTGACATGATGTACTTATATTCATCGGTATTGGGGTTAAACCGCTTATATAGTCTCAGGTCTTGCATTGCATCTTGACGGCTTCGATCAGGCATATCTGTTTCGACTTCCAACCATTCAGAGATAACTGGATGAATTTCATGTTGCATCAGTTGGTAATAAAGCCAATCGCTGAGTAGGCTATGATCGATGTCAGACAGATATGGGCTGTTGTGTTGCAGCAATTGTTGTAAGTGTTCGAGAACCAAAACTTCTTGCTTTTGTAAGGCATAGCGCGCTTCAGCATCAAATTGTTGGTATTCTTCGGCTGGAATTTCAGTGAAATGTTGCTGTTCAATGAAGGCATCTACAATATGCGTTTGAAATAAGGTATTCCATTGCTCTAGCGCATGAATTTCGAGCTGTTGTAGCTCTTTAAACGCTTTGCTTTGATAGCGGCTGAGCTGCAGGCGCTGAATATTTTGCTGGTTGAACTCAATTTTTTGTTTGATGTATTCAGCATAAGCACCTTGTTGTTTGGGGCTGACAGGGCTTACAACATCGACCAAAAGTAACTGCTGTTGTTGTTTGTATTTGAGCCAGTCCTGAATACGTTGAACCTCTTTATGCTCTTTAGAAAAAAACTGGGTTAAGTGTGGCGTGGTTTTTTCAGGCATTAAAAAGTGCATCCCGCCAAAGACGATGATTGCTAAACAGGCGATCACAAGAATGACTTTTTTCATTATAAAAATGTTTTTCTGTGTTTCTTATTTGTACATGGTAGCCTAAAAATGAGAAATAGTTAATGTTTTTTCATTAAAGCTTCAAATCTGTATGGGTGAAATTGAAAATTCACCTTGCCCGAGAATACGAACTTTATACAGTGCATCAAAGCCTTCAGCGTAGTGTGGAGGTTCAAATTTTTGAGCGGTGGCTCTGATTCCGACTTCAGGAATGCAGGCTTTGCCTTCACGTAAGTGGTTGCGTTCAAGTGCACTTTTAAGCTCAGTCTCAAAGAAATAGCCAACAATTTCAAAGCCTGCAGCCTGAGCACTAGCAATATAACGGGCCCGATCGGCTAACGTAGGGTTGGTATTATCAATCACCATTTTGGTTTTGGAGGCGAGTCCTGCTTCAAAAATGATTTTTTCACGATGTCGTGTTTTCAGCATATCGAGGTTGATGCGCAAATGGCTATGTGCCAAATTCAGCAGATAATAGCTCGATTTTCCCGAAGCTTGGATGCCCATAAAAATAATCAGCTGCATGTGTGAAATCGTGCCTCAATCAAAGTAGGAGAAAACGGTTGTAGTCATTTTCTCCTACTCTATTGCTGAAAGCACCAATATTTACATGTTTTAAGATTGGTTTGTGTTTGAGCTATCATTCTCAGCTTGTTGCGGAATCATCATTGAAGCCAGTTTCAACATTTCAGATTGGATCGTGCCCATTTGCTGTTGTATCTTTTTAAAGTCGACTTGGCTAAAATCCACTTGTCCATTTAAAAAAGGCGAAGCTAAAACTTGTTGGTTAGCAGACAGTAATTTTTCACGGATATCATTGATTTCTTGGGTTTTAAGATTCAGGCCATTCAAGGCATTATTGAAACCTGTAAGCTGTTGTTGTAAAGCTGTCGCGGCTTCTTGCAACTGTTGCTGATCGTGCTGTTCAATTGCGGTCTGCAAGTCATTTTGGGTTTCTTGCAGCTGAGTGACATATTCGCCTGCTTTTAATTGCATATCTGCAACATCACGCACGATATAGAGCATGTTGCCACTTTTCAGTTCAGCTTTTTCAGGGCTTTGTGTATTCGCTGATTGGTGTTGCTCAGATGACTCAGTCTGGATGTCTTGCTGATTCGGCTCTGTTGCTTGCTCACAGCCAATGAGTAGGATGCCTGAACTAAACAGTGCAAAAGGAAGAACTAAGTTTTGTAAAAGCTTTTTCATCATCAAATCAATATTGGGCTATGTGTTTTTTAATATAAGGGCAAAATGTGTAGATAAAATGCTGGGTTTCAAAGTCATAACAAAACTTTTTAAAACAAAAAAAGAGTGCCTGAGCACTCTTCATTTACAGCAGTTTAACCAGCAATGATTTTAATAATGGAATGATTGCGAATGTCTGTCAGTACATAGTCGCCATTCACTTTAATCCACTGTTGGTTTTTACCGGGTTTGCTGAGTTTTTTGTATTTTTGGTGATCTACTTTATAGGCATTGCTATGGTAAGCGCTTGGGAGTTTTTGACCTGCTTTCCAGTCTTGAGATGGACGGTTGGCTTTTTTGACAGTGGCATGGGTTGGTTGTTGATGTCCATTTGAAGTCTGCTTTTGCGCATGTCCATGTGACTGAGCTGCTTGATGTTGCTGATGTTGTTCTTGTGGTGCTGCTAGTGCAGGAAGGGCAATCAATGCGGTTGAGATAGATAAAACGGCTGCTTTTATAAATGTATTCATGAGCTTCACTTTGGGTTGTCTTGAGCGGATAGATGCATCATAGAGTGAAGTGTTTGATTGATCGTGAATGAAGTGTTGTAAAATTATCAAAATAAAGAAGAAATCATGAGGATCGAACCGATTCGAGTGTCATTACTCATTTAAAAAAATAAAATATAAGCAGCCGTTAAATTTGACTGCTTATAAACAGCTTCAGGCTTATTTGGCCAATTCGGCATTGATGGCATCGACAATACGCGGATCATTGGCCGTAATGTCCGGTGCAAAACGCGCAACCACTTCGCCATTTTTATTGATTAAGAATTTCTCAAAGTTCCACAGCACTTCAGGTGGTTCGTTCGGTGTTAAACCATAGTCCACCAAGTCTTTCCACCAAGGGCCTTCACCAATGCGTTCAGGCACCGCTTGGGTGAGCGTTTCATATAACGGATGCTTATCATCCCCAGCAACCGAGATTTTTGAAAAAAGCGGGAAATCCACTTGATAGTTTAAAGAGCAGAATTCTTGAATTTCAGCGTCTGAACCCGGTTCTTGTGCCAAGAAATTGTTCGCAGGAAAACCTAGAATCTCTAAACCCTGTGATTTTTTGTCTTGATAGAGTTTTTCTAAGCCTTCGTACTGCGGTGTGAGACCGCATTTAGATGCCACATTCACCACCAAGAGAACTTTACCTTGGTATTGGTTTAAGTTGATGTCTTCGCCCTGAATGGATTTGACAGGAATGTTATAAATCGAAGTGCTCATTTGCGTGTCCTTATACGATGTGCATTTTATTGTGTTGGAAGCGTTCGACAAAGTCACGCCCATTTGCGGATTGATCGCAACAAAAAAGCAAGCCAAGGCTTGCTTTAAAGGGTAGGGAGGTCATTAAGACGCTGGAGCCGCTTTGACTTTCGCTTCCAAAGCCGTTACGTCAGCAATGATCGATTTCTGCAATTCAGTGGCTTTGTTTTGAAGTTCGGTGATTTTCGCGCTATCTGGCGTTGTTTTTGTACTTTCTTTGGTGAGCTCGACACCCAGATCATTGGCGTCCTGCATTTTTTCACGTAAAGCATCTACTTCAGCACTTTTTAAGGTTAAGGCATCTAATTCATCATTAAATTGCTTCACATAGGTTTCTGTTTTTTCAACCATGGCTTTAATTTGAGCGGGATCCTTTTTCTCTAAGGTTGCACTCACTTCTTTTTGAAACGCGGCGGCTTCTTGAGCTTTGGCATTCGATAGCGTTTGTACGGCTAACAAATCGGCTTGAATATCGGCAATATTATTATTGCTATGATTAGCAACGATAGTGGTTGCTTCGGTTGAGGTCGCTTCAGATGCAGACGTCGTTTGTTCAACGGCTGGCTCAGTTCCTTTTTTTTCGCACGCAGCCAAAGTAAGTGTGGCCATACAAACTGTGGTTAAAAGTAACTTTTTCATAACGACATCCTTCTATCGGGAAATATGTTTTTGTAGGCCAGAGTTTAAGAGCAATGACCAATCAATTAAAAAAATACGTTCGCTAGAACAGCATTAATACGATGCAGAGATCGTTGACATTGTTCTATGGTGTTTTTGTAGAGTGAAGCTGCTGAAATGCATCAATTTGTTGAAATGTATCGTTTTATATTATCTTAATATTATGTTTTTTATTAATTTTATATTTTAAGATAAATGTATCAATTATGTGTGATACCAAAATGATATTCGAATAAATCATAAAAATGTTTTACCATTCATTTAAATTTTGCAAACAAAAGCTAAACGGGAAAAAGAATGAGTACCACAACACAACGTATGTATTGGGCTTTGAGTCTCCCTATCATCGCCGTACTCATTTGGTCGATCAATATTGTCGTTACGCGTTATGTAGCTGATTTCATTTCGCCAGTCAGTATTAGTTTTTATCGGTGGTTCTTTGCATTCATTCTGTTAACGCCTTTTGTTGTGCGACCTTTATGTCTTCAGTGGGCATTAATTCGAGCGCATTTGGGTCAGTTGGCAGTGCTAAGTGCATTTGGCCTAGTGTTGTATCAGGGCTTAGCCTACACCGCAGCGCACTATACGACCGCGACTAATATGGGACTGATTAATGCCTTTATTCCGATCTTTACCATTTTTGTTTCACTGCTGATCTTAAAAGATATTCCAAATCGTTTTGCGATGATCGGGAGTATTTTATCTTTTGCAGGTTTGGTTTATATCATTGGGCAGGGCAATCTTGCAGGCTTAGTTCAATCGGGTGGGCATTTGGGTGACGTCCTGATGGTGGTTGCGGTATTCTTCTATGCCTTTTATGGGGTGTTTTTGAAAAAGTGGCAATTGCAAATTCCCTTAATGTTGAGCCTCTATGTGCAGATCTTTTTTGCACTGCTTTACCATTTACCTTTTATTGCCTATTTCGGTCTCGATTCAATCAATAGTCAAAATGCGGCAAGTGTTATGTATGCCAGCATTTTCCCTTCCTTAGTTGCCCCTTTACTGTGGATGTTGGCCATTACCCATTTAGGGCCGAATCGAACCAGTATTTTCATGAACTTGATGCCAGTCTTTACCGCAGTGATTGCCTATGTCTGGTTGAAAGAGGCGTGGACGGTTTATCATACGGTCGGTGGAGTGGTCATTATCTGTGGTATTTTACTTGCACAGCGTAAAACAGCATTAAAAACGCCACCTTTAGCAAACTCGATGGATTGATTTTGATTAAAAAACGATCATTTGAATTATTTTTTTAATAGAATAATTCATTAATAAGTTAATTTATTAATGCTATTTTAGATGGTGAATGTATTTAATGTATGCAAAAGCTGATTAAAAATAGGTAGATAATTTGAATTATATTTTAATTATCTCCATTAATCAGCGTTTTAACTCTGTTTTTAATATAAAAAATCTATTTGTTTAGAAATGCAATTTGCTACATAATATGCGCACTGCAAACTTAGGCCAATGTCAAAACGGGTATTAAGTGTTTGCTCATCAGTTTTCAGACCCTCTGGATGTGATTACACATCCTTTTTTATGCTCAGCCATCCCTATATGGCTGAGCTTTTTTTTATCTATTTTTCAGTAAAAATCCTGAGAAAGAGCATGCTTTTAAGCACGAACCACGGCGCCAGTTTCGGCATCGAGTATGCGACTCGGTTCTTGGCTCAAGCCTAGGTCACCATTCAGATAATTCACTTGTTGCGCAAAGTAGTGATTGGCATCTTGTAGTGAACGAGCAGGTGGCAATCCAGCGGGGTTGGCACTGGTGGAGACAATGAAGCCTTGAAAGGCATTGCAAAGCGCCACACAAATCGGATGTGTGGTTACCCGTACAGCAACTTTAGGGTGATTACCTTTAATCCATGTTGGAATATGTTCATTTGCAGGTAACAACCACGTGGTTGCGCGTTCTGATGGACTGCGATCGCTCCAGCTCTCGATCACTTGTTGACGGATGTGGGGATCTAAATGTTCTAAAAGTGGTTCAACTTGAGCAATTTGCCCAGCCAGTAAAATCACCCCTTTTTCAATCGGGCGTTGCTTGATCTGTAAAATATCTAAAAAGGCCTGTTCGTTATACGGATCACAGCCTAAACCCCATACTGCTTCTGTTGGATATGCTAAAACTTGACCTTGTTTTAAACATTGCGCCGCTTCAGTCACAGAGGTGGTAATCATTACACTTTGTACCTTTTATTGATTCATAAAGGGTTATTGTGAACCTTATTGGCTGGAACGGCAACGCAGATAATTGCCAGCCTGTTGTTGTGCGAGCCCCAAAATTTCCAGTTCCATTAACTGGCTGGTGAGTGTGGCAATATCGGTGTTAAGTTTGAAATTAAGTTGATCCATATTTTGTCCCACCCAATCCAGTTGATTATAAAGTTCGAGTAAATCAGATGGGATCTCAATACTAGCGCTTGGGGTGGTTTCTTGTGACTGGGATTGGCTATACCATTGAGTGGGGAGTGCCAAGTCTTCAATGATTTGCTCAGGATGATCGACCAAAATCGCCCCTTCTCGGATCAGTTGATGACAGCCTTGATGGTGTTCACTGTAAATATGACCGGGGATCGCAAAAATGGTTTTCCCTTGTTCAGCAGCAGATTTGGCTGTGCCAAGAGAGCCACTTTTGAGTGCGGCTTCTGCAACCACAACCCCTAAACTCAATGCACTGACGATGCGGTTGCGCCGTGGAAAATTATGCTGTAAAGGCGGTGTATGTGGTAAAAATTCAGTAATGATACAGCCATTATTTTCTAATATTTGCGTACGCAGGGCTTGATGTTGGGACGGGTAAGTGAGATCTAAGCCCGTGCCCATCACTGCAATGGTACGTTGATATTTTAAGCCGCCCTGATGTGCCGCTGCATCAATGCCTTCAGCCAAACCACTGCAAATATAAAAGCCCTTTTCGGCGAGGTAATAGGCAAAGTCATAAGCCACTTGTTTGCCGTGTGGACTGGGTTTTCGACTGCCAACGATAGCAACTTGAGGTTGTAATAGGCTTTGTGGATTACCCTGACCAAATAAAATCGGTGGCCGGTCAGAATAGGGCAGCAGCTGCGAGGGATAATGACTTTCACTATCAAGCAAAATAAAATCACAACTGGCTTGGACGTCATGCAATAAAGTTTGTAATTTGGTTTGTCCAGCAGGTGTTTGGATTTCTGCGACACGTTGTAGATGGCTTTTGTGTAAGCCGAGATTTGGCCAGATCTGAAGATTGGAGGCAGCAACAGCTTTTGTGCTTGTGCCAAAATGCTGCTGTAGTTTTTGAAAGCTTGATAAAGAATGCTGAACCAAATACCACAGGGTGATTGTTGCAATCTGTTCATGTGATAAAGAGTTCAGCATATATACACCTTAAGGCAACGGATTATTCATCCACGACAGAGGGAGAAAGTTTCGCGCCCAAGTTCATTGGTAGTTCGCTGTCGAGCACATAAGCATAGCTGACACGGTCAAAGGTTTTAAAGACCATGATGTTGCCGATCCGCTCCGTTGGAAGGGTCAGTTTTTCATTGGTTTTCGGATCACGAATTTCTTGACCTTTTTGACTAACCGAGAACACATAACCCGATTGAACGCCATCCACTGTGCCACGGTCAATGGTTACAACTGAATGCTTCGCAGCTAGACCAATCGAACCTTGAACACGAATCACTTGTCCACCCCCAGTCACATCTTGTGCATGTGTTGGGTAGAACAAGGTTGGAAGCATGGCGTCGTATTCAGGCAGCACGCGATAACCACGACGTACTTCAGAATTATACGAGTCTGTAATTTCTAAAGTGGACATGTCATTTTCACCACGAATAGCAATGGCTGAACCAACCTGAGTCAATTCTAGACCTAGATTTTGTTTTTTGCCCTCTGCATCCGTCACAATGTACGGTTCGCCTTCACGGTAAATCGCGTAGCGTTGACCGACTTCAATGCCTTGGCCACGTGCATAAACGGTTTGCCCTTTACCTGCAATCACACGCTCATCGGCAGCACCAACGATATACGGTGTACCTTTCAAAGATTCCTCTGAAAGAATGGTGCTGTGTTCAAGCCAGTTTTTAATGTATTCCAGTGGAATCACAGGAATGGCATTGTTTAAAGACTCAACGCGTGCTTGAGGTTGAAGTTTAGTGCCGCCTGTATAACGACGAATAATTCCTTCACAGCCATCACCTTCATCTTTACCAATAATTGGGCGGCCTTCATGAGTACACATCAGTAAGCGGTCACCCGGGAAAATCCAATGCGGATTTTTGACGTGTCTATTGCTGGCCCAAATTTCAGGCCAACGCACAGGATTGTTTAGGAAACGTTTAGAAATATCCCACAGGGTATCGCCTTTTTTCACCACATAAACATTCGGTGCATTGGCTTTTAAAGCAGGTGGATTGTAATTTCGTGTAGGCGCCGCTTGAGCTGTTGAAATCACGCCTGCGCCAACACTTACGCAAACCGCAAGTGCTAACATGTGTTGCTTAAACCCCAAGGCACTAAAAGATGGCATGCCCATAAAAACCTTTTTCATTATCATAATTCCTAAAATTATGTATGTAGTTGCGTTATAATAACGATATTACACACATTTTTTTGATCAAGCATTCCCTTCATTTGGTTTTTTGATCAATGGCATAATTGAGGACGCAGTATGGCCTTATTACCTATTTTAAGTTTTCCTGATCCCCGTCTTCGTACCATTGCAGAACCCGTCGAAGAAGTTACTGATGAAATTCGTCAGCTGGCTGCAGATATGTTTGAAACCATGTATGAAGCGCCAGGCATTGGACTTGCCGCGACACAAGTTGATCGACATATTCAGTTGATTGTCATGGACTTATCTGAACATAAAGATCAACCTTTGGTATTCATTAACCCCAAAGTTACCCCATTGACTGAAGAAACGCAGCCCTATGAAGAAGGCTGCCTATCAGTTCCCCAAATATACGACAAAGTTGAGCGCCCGTCACGCGTAAAGATCGAAGCAATTAACCTTGAAGGTCAAGCATTTGAGATCGAAGCTGACGAACTTCTCGCTGTTTGCATTCAACATGAAATGGATCACTTAAATGGCAAATTGTTCGTCGACTATTTGTCACCACTGAAGCGTCAACGCGCACGTGAAAAAGTGGAAAAATTGACTCGTCAGCGCCAAAAAGACAAAGTAGCTGTAAAACGCGGTTAAGTTTTTTGCTTCAAAATCATCTTTAAAGTGAGCCCAATGTCGATTGGGCTTTGTTATACTGGCCGCGTTCTCAATTCGGATGGAATGGATTGTTTTTTAGAGCTGCGTTGCTACTGTCTTGTGTAGCCGTGTTTTTACAGATTGCTGTTTTTTTACAGCCTTTACTACCGACGCAATATCAAATTGCGCCGGTCTGTGAAACCATTTCGCGTGCGCTTTTACTCAAACCAGTTGAACATCTCAGTTCTCATGCTGAAAAGCATTCCACACATCATCATGAAATGCAGGCTCAGCATGAACTCAGTTCACAACCTGCCGAACACAATCATCATGATGCAAGTCATCAATGCCAATACTGTACGGTATATGGCAATCTCGTGTTGCCGCCTGATTTAGAGTTAAAAGCGGTACTTGACCGTATTCAAGTCCGTTTAATTGCATTCCAAAAAGCCTTTGCGCATGTTTGGTTTGCACTGCAACAACTCTTCTTACTGCCTCAAGGGCGAGCACCGCCACTGTTTGTATAAACCTAGACATATATTTTTCGGGTCTTAACGGACTCTAGCCTAGTTGTATTTATAGATTCAGTGAGAATAAAAATGGCTCAGCCTACATTCTTTTTACAGCCTCTTGCGGCTGCGATTTCTCTTGCTTGTTTTTCAAGTGTAATCTTTGCCGCTGAAGCAGACAGCGCACACATTTTAGCGCCTATCGTGGTGACGGCTCAGCAGGGTAATGATGCCCATGGTCTGATTGTACATGCCGACCCTAAACAACCCACTCAGCCAATTCCTGCGGTTGATGGTGCAGCCTACCTACAAAGTATTGTGGGTTTTAACCAAATCAAAAATGGCGGTGCGAATGGTGACGTCACCTTCCGCGGTATGTTTGGCTCACGTATTAAAATCCTCACAGATGGTACGGAAAATTTAGGCGCATGCCCAAGCCGTATGGATAATCCTGCTTCTTATGTTTCTCCTGAAAGCTATGACAAAATCACAGTCGTGAAAGGGCCACAAACTGTTCAATATGCGCATACCGGTTCAGCCGCAACCGTTATTTTTGAACGTGAGCCTGAACAGCTCACTTCGGCGAAACCTTATCGTGGGCAAGCCAGTGTCATGCTTGGTTCTTACGGTCGTTTGGATCAGAATGTTGAAGCCGCTGTTGGTGACGAAACGAAATACGCACGTTTAAATGCCAACCGTTCGATTGCAGATAGTTATCAAGATGGAGCTGGCAATACGGTTCCGTCCGATTGGGGAAAGTGGAATGCAGATCTCGCGCTGGGCTGGACTCCAAATGAGGACACATGGGTAGAGCTGAAAGGTGGGAAGAGTGATGGTGAGGCTGTTTATGCTGGACGTAGCATGGATGGCTCTAAATTTGCGCGTGAAAGCTTAGGGCTGCGCTTTGAAAAGAAAAATGTCACAGAAGTCATTAAAAAAATTGAAGCACAGGTTAACTATAACTTTAATGACCATGTGATGGATAACTATAGTTTACGTGAGTTTAAACCAAGCATGATGATGCCTGATAGAGCAGCAACTAATGTGGCGCGTAAAACATTAAATACTCGAGTGGCTATAACAGGTGAGTGGGACAAAGTTCAACTAGTTACTGGTGTAGATAGTCAAAATAACGAACATAGTATTCGTAAAACGGATAGTAAGACAGGAATTAGTTATCAAGATCAACCACGTATGACAGATATGAAATATCAATCGGTTGGTGGTTTTGGTGAGTTGACATATCACTTTGATGATCAAAATCGTTTGGTTTCAGGTCTTCGTTTAGATCAAGTGAATGTAAAAGACGAACGTCAAAATTCTGTTGATAAGGGATATAACCGTAAATTAGACAAAACATTAGCAAGCGGTTTTATTCGATTTGAAAATACACATCCTGACCATGATGATGGAAAAACATATATTGGCTTGGGTTACGTAGAGCGTATGCCAGATTATTGGGAATTATTTAGTCCTCAATCTGGCAATGGAAATCCAAATACATTCAATAATATTAATACAGAAAAGACTTTACAGTTAGATGCAGGATATCAACATCAACATGGTGCTTTTAGCTCTTGGGTTTCTTCATATGCAGGTATCATTAATGATTATGTTCTTACGACATATTTGCCATCAATGGGGCATATGAAAATGTTGCAAGCTCACACTCGAAATGTTGATGCTGTGATTGCAGGTGCTGAAGCTGGCATTGGATATCAATTTACAGATGCAATCCAGGCAGATGTGAGCGCAATGTATGCATGGGGTAAAAACACCACAGACAATACACCGTTACCACAAATTTCACCTTTAGAAGCGCGTGTGAACTTACGTTATGTGCAAGACAAATATAATTTTGGATTATTGTGGCGCGTAGTCGATGGTCAAAATCGTATTAGTCAAAACGAAGGTAATATTGTTGGTTATGACCTGAAGGAAAGTGCAGGGTTTACGACATTGTCTATTAATGGTTCATACAACTTAACGAAAGATATAGGTTTGTCGGTTGGTATTGATAACCTATTAGATAAAACCTATACCGAGCATTTAAATAAAATGGGTAACGCAGGTTTTGGGGATGGATTTGCAAGTGATCAGCAATTTAATAATACGGGACGCAATTATTGGGCTCGTATGAGTATGAAGTTCTAATTAAATTGAAATTTTAAATATTTTAAAAGCCATTACTTCTGAGTAGTGGCTTTTTTATAGGAAGATATGGCTTGTGATCTAATATTTTCTTAAAAGTAATATTGATATTGAATAC